>NZ_JBAPPI010000699.1:0-12855 GCF_049280035.1 Mycobacterium sp.
GCGGAATCCCATGCGCTGCTGGTGAATCTGAAGCCATCGGCGATCCACCGGCTGGGACTGACCTACTCGGCGCTGAGACAGTGGAATGAGCGCATCGTGTGTGTCGCGATCACCGGTTTCGGGTTGGACAACGGTGACGACCCGGCATTCGACTACGTCATCCAGGCCGCCACCGGGATAGCCGCGCTCACCGGCGAGCCGGACGGGCCGCCGACGCTACCCGGCTATTCGTCGGCGGACAACTCCACCGGGCTGGCGGCTGCGCTCGGGCTGCTGGCCCAAATCACTTCGGGGCGCGGCGGTCAAGTCGATGTGTCGCTGCGCGACGTGATGCTGTCCCAGCTGAACTACCACGCTTCCGCGTACCTCAACGACGGCATCGAGCCGCAGCGCCGACCGTTCGGTGCTCATTCGTATTACGTTCCGGCGCAGATATTCTCGACGGCATCCGGCTATCTCGCGTTGTTCATCACCCACGACGGATTCTGGAAATCCTTTGCCAATGAAGCGAATATCACCGGTTTCGACACGATGGCCGAACGGGTGTCGCGGCGTGCCGAGGTGCTGACCGTCGTCACGGCCGCGCTCGCGACCGACACCGCCGCCAGTTGGGAAGCACGTCTGCGTCCACTGGGGGTGCCCGCGGCAGCGGTGCGAACTCTGCCCGAAGCGTTGCATGCCACACCGGAAATCATTGTCACCGCAGGCGATTTCCGCCTGGTCGGCAATCCGATCCGGGTCGCCGGTTACCAGCCGAACTACCGACCGCCGCCGAAGCTGGGCGGTGCTGAGGTCAGTCCGGAGCGGTGAGGTGCGCTTCGGCGAGTTTGCGAAACGCAGCCACCAAACGGCTGCGATCCCCGGCGCGGGTCGCCAATACCACGTGGCTGGGCTCAACGTCTTCCAAGGGGACCGTCGTGATGTCTGGACGCACGCTGCCGTGAAAGCCGGCCGTGATGGCCACCGCCTGCCCGGAGGCGATGAGTTCGAACTTGTCCTCGAGCGCTTCGATGAATGGACCGTCGGGTGCTCGGCGTCCGCCAGGCCGAGGGTCTATGCGCCAGAAGGCACTCCACGCCGGGTCAGAGTGTCGCACCCGCGGCATCGGCTCGTCCGCGATGTCGTCGAGGGTGACGGATTTCTTGCCCGCGAGGCGATGGGCGATGGGCACCGCCAGCACCCGGGGCTCGTCGTAGAGGACCGTTACGTGCAGCTGGTCGGTCGGGAACGGCAGCCGGGTCACCACCGCGTCCACCCGATGGTCCAGTAGCGCATTGCGCGCTTGATCCCAATCCAAGTGCAAGACTTGAACATCGGCGTCCGGGTGCTCACGGCGCAACTCGCGCACCGCCGGCGTGACGATCATGCCCGTCGTGTAGCCGATGATGATCCGGCTGGGCTGGGCTGCGGCCCGGGCCTGCGCCGTGGCTTGAGCGGCCGAGCGCAGCAGCGTCTTGGCTCGAGGCAGGAACACCTCACCGGCCTCGGTCAGCCGGGTGCCTTGCGGTGTGCGGTCCAAAAGGCGGACGCCGAGTTGGTGCTCTAGGCGGCGAATCTGCCGGCTCAACGACGGCTGTGCTACGCGCAGGGCGGTGGCCGCGCGACCGAAGTGTCGATGCTCGGCCACCGCAACGAAGTACCCGACCAGCCGCAGGTCGAGGTCCACCACCGGTGATGCCGAGTCCGTCATGCGTCAAGTGTAGCTACGACGGTCGGCACGGAAGCCCGTATGTCAGGCTTGAGCTGTGGTGATGCCTGAATTGCATCGCGCCATTTGAAATAGGACTTGGACACGCTTTCGGGGCGGTACTTGACTCGATGGCATCGATCAGAAGGGATCTTCCATGCACGTCTTTGTCACCGGTGCGACCGGGCACATCGGCTCCGCCGTCATCACCGAGCTGCTCGCAACCGGGCATCAAGTTACCGGCCTGGCTCGCTCGGATGAGGGCGCTGCCGCCCTGACAGCCAAGGGCGTCACGGTGCATCGGGGGGACCTCGCCGACATCGAAGGCTTGCGGAATGCTGCCGCGGCGTCCGACGGCGTCATCCACCTCGCCTATCGGCACGACTTCGACAGCGACTTCGTGGGCGCCGCCGAGACGGATCTGCGTGTCGTCGAGGCAATGGGTGAGGTGCTGGCGGACTCCGATAGGCCCCTCGTCAACACCTCGGGCACGCTGTTGCTCGCGGGAGTCGCGCAGGGACGGACCGCGACCGAAAACGACGCCGCCGAAAGCGGTCCGCGGATCGACTCGGAGAATGCGACCATCGCAATGGCCGAACGTGGCGTGCGGTCGTCGGTCGTTCGACTGTCGCCGCTGGTGCACAGCACACTCGATCACCACGGCTTCACTCACCGCCTGATCGACATCGCGCGCGAAAAGGGCGTCTCCGCCTACGTCGGCGACGGCTCCAACCGCTGGCCCGGGGTCCACACGCTCGACGCCGCTCGCCTCTACCGGCTTGCGGTCGAGGCGGCTCCCGCAGGGACCAGGTTGCACGGTGTCGCCGACGAAGGCGTGCCGTTCCGTGACATCGCGGCCGTCGTCGGCCGTCACCTGGACCTGCCGGTGGTGAGCATTTCCGCCGAACAAGCGTATGAGCACTTCGGATTTCTTTCGGTCTTCGGATCTCTGGACAATCCGACGTCAAGCGCCCTGACGCAGAAAGTGCTGGACTGGCATCCCGACGGTCCGGGCCTCATCGAGGATCTCGACGCGGGCCACTACTTCCAACAGTGATGGCCCTCCAATCACTGGGGCCGGTGGGCGTTTGCCTGCCGGTCTCCTTCGCCGGCGCGGCGGACGCCGTCGCGCAGCGCGAGGCCATCGCCCAGCTGGAACACGCGGGTTACCAAGCTATTTGGACTAATGAGGTCATCGGCAAGGACGCGTTTGTGCAACTCGGTGTGCTGCTGGCCGCCACCGAGCGGATGGTGTTCGGCACCTGTATCCGCCAATATCTGGGCCCGGCCTGCGCAGACCACATCACATTGCTGCTACCCATTGGCGGCGAATTCGCAGCCGGCATCGACCAACTCGAACGGCTCGCGCCGGCGCTAGCCCTGCGCCGGGTTCGTGTAGGCGCGGGTCGGTGAGATCAGCACGGCGGTGCGCCGCTGCTCGCGCATCACCCGGTCGTAGGTGTCCCAGTCGTCGTGGGTTCCTCCGGCGGCGGTGAAGATCTCGCGCAACAGCACCCGCAGCCGCTCGTGGTCGACGTCTGGGTGCGGGTCATCGGGTCCGATCAGCTGGGCCCGACCTTCGACGGTGGCCCACTGCCAACCGGCGCGGGCCGTGACGGTGGTGCGTGGATCGGCGCGCAGATGGGCCAGCTTGCGTGCGCCGCCGATGGCCACCAGAGCGACGATTGGCTCATTCGTCAGCGGGTGTGGCATGACCCCGGCGTTGACCACCGAGGCCTGGGCACTGCCGTCGCCGCGCAACGTGGTGAACACAATCAGTCCATGGTCGGCTGCGGCGAGATCGGCGAAGCCTGAAAGGTCGGTCATGACTAAGTCTCCTTCCGCCCCGGCTATAGCTAAAGCCGTTGCAGTGCGGGGCTACTCGTAAACCACTGTCACCGACGTCGTGTCGGGCACCGCCTGACACGTCAAGATATAACCGTCGGCGAGGTCGTCTTCTTCCAGCACGTCGTTGTTGCGCATGGTGGCATTGCCTTCGGTGAGCCTGGCCATGCACGTCCCGCAGTTGCCGGCCTCACAACTGAACGGCGGCGACATCCCGGCCCGCCGCGCGGTCTCGAGCAGCGTCTCCCCGGCGACCTGCGGTACCGACACTTTTTTGCGTTCGAGGTGGATCGTCACGGTCCCACCGCCCGCTTCTCCGGCGGCGGCCACATCAGCTGCGGGCGCCTTGACCGGCGGCGAAGCGTCGAAGTCCTCGACCAGGACTCGTGCCCCATCCGGCAGCGCCGAGCGCACCACGGCCATGAAGCCTTCCGGCCCGCACACGTAGCAGTCGGCTTCGGTGTCGCCGCCGACGAACGTCGTGACGGCGTCGGATTCCAACAGCCCGTGCTCGGCGTCGATATACCGGTCCACCGACAGCCGCCCGGGGTAGCGCTCGACGAGTTCATCCCAGACCGCCTCGAAGATCACCGATGCCCGGTCGCGGTCGGCGCACAGTATCCGCACCGCGCGATCGGTGGTCGCCAACGCGCTTTTGGCCAGCGACAGGATCGGCGTCACACCGCTACCGCCCGCGAAAGCCAGTAACGGCACCGAGGTCGGAGTTAAGACGAAGGTTCCCGCCGCTCGGGTCATGGTCAGCTCGTCGCCCTCGACCACGTTGTCGACGATCCAGTTGGAGACCCTGCCGCCGGCGACCCGCTTGACCGTGGTCATCAGTTCACTGTCGGTCTCCGGTGCGCTCGACATCGAGTACGACCGGTACAGCTCCTCGCCGTCGACCGTCACCCGGAAGGTGCAGAACTGGCCGGCCCGATAGGCGAACGGTTGTTCGTGTGGGGCAAGCGCGAAGGTGCGGGTGTCAGCGGTCTCCTTGATGATCCGGGTCACCGTGGCCTGCTGGAACACGTGACGTTCCGTCATGCCTGCACCCTCCATGCTTTGCGTTCTTCCCCTCAGAGAATACTATTCTCTCAAAACGATAGGATGTTCTCAATGTCGCAGCCCGGTTCGCCACAACGTGAGCCGACCGCGCTCGTGTTCGAGGACCGGCACTACAGCTTGGCGCAGCTCAACGCGCTGGCCGACGGGCTGGCGGCGCGCCTGGGCGGAAGTGGCGTGACGGCCGGGCAGCGGGTGGCGTTGATGGCGTCCAACCGCCCTGAGTTCGTCGTGGCGCTGCACGCTATCTGGCGGCTGGCCGCCAGCGTCGTGCTGATCAGCCCCGCCTGGAAGCGCGACGAAGTCGAGCACGCGCTGGCGTTGACGAATCCGTCGCACGCCGTCGGTGACCACCCGGTGCTGGCGGATCTGATGCCGATGCTGCATCTCGACGAGCCGATCTCCCCGGGCGAACCGATGTATGGCCCGCCGCCGCCGGATGCCGATGCGGTGTTGGCGTTCAGCTCGGGCACGACCGGTCTACCCAAGGTCGTCCGGCACACCCACGCCTCGTTGCACGCCGCGGTTCAGCACTGGCGCAACGCGCTGGGCTTGACCTCCCGCGACCGAATCCAGGTCGCCACTCCGCCGTCGCACATTCTCGGCTTGCTCAACATCGAGACGGCGCTGCAGACCGGCGTATGGCTGCGGTTGCATCGTCGATTCGACATCGACCGAATCCTGCAGCACATCCAAGCCGACCGGATCACCGTCGAGATGGCAGTCGCCCCTATCGCTTTGGCTATCGCGTCACATCCGCGCCTGGAGTCCTACGACCTTTCGTCGTTGCGGTTCATCATGTGGGGCGCTACCCCGGTCAGCGAGAGCATCGCCCAGACCGTCACCCGGCGCACCGGCGTCGGGTGGGTTCCCGCGTATGGCACCACCGAGCTGCCGGTCATCGCCTGCAACCCGCTGGACGGCGCCCGGCTCGACTCGGTTGGGCGGCCGGTGCCCGGCGTGCAGGTGCGGGTGGCCTCGCTACAGACCGGTGAGCCGGTCGGTCCGGGGGAGGTCGGCGAGATCCAGGCGCGGTCGGAGTCGCTGATGGCCGGCTATCTACCGTCCGAGGCAACGCGAGATGCTTTGTGCGACGGCTGGTATCGCACCGGTGACGTCGGATATCTCGACACCGGCGGCTGGCTGCGGATCACCGACCGGTCCAAGGAGATGATCAAGGTCCGCGGTTTTCAGGTTGCGCCGGCCGAGATCGAGGCCGTGCTGCACGGTCATCCCGCCGTCGAAGACTGCGCGGTGTTCGGGATCCCCGACGGCGTCGACGGCGAGTCGGTCGTCGCCGCCGTCGCGACGCGGGAACCGGTCGACGCCGCCGAACTCACCGCCCGGGTGGGGGAGCGCCTCGCGTCGTACAAACGCCTGAGCCGTGTGGTGTTCGTGCCCGAAATACCTCGGCTGCCCTCCGGAAAGGTGCTACGCCGAGTGCTGAAGGAGCGCTATGGATGTCCGTCTGACAGCTGAGCAACAACAACTGCGCGACGCCGCCGCCAAGCTGGCCGACGACCTTGGCCCGGGATCGGTGCAGGCTCTCGCCGACGACGAGCGAATCACCCGGCTGGACAAACAAATCGAGATCACCGGTTGGCGATCGCTGCGTTCCGATGGGGCCTCCGGTGTGGAAGTGGCCATCGTCGCCGAAGAATTCGGCCGCGGATTGATAGACGCACCGTTTCTCGGACCGGTGCTGGCCGACGATCTGGCCCGTCACATCGGCCGCGACGGCGCTGGGTTGACCATCGCCGTGGGTGGTCACGGTATCGACGCCCGGGGCTACCAGCGGGCATTGGCGTTGGAGGGGACGACGGTGCTCGCCGCCGATTTGGGCGGCGTCGGCGAGGCGGTGGATCTGACCAGGGCCACCGCCGACGTTATCGGAACAGCAAGCGCAGCAGGCGAACTGGACTCCGATGTCGCCGACCGCTGGCTGGCGCTCGCCCTGACCACGACGTCGGCCGACCTGGTCGGTACGGCTCGAGGCGCACACACCCTGGCGTGCGACTACGCGAAAATCCGTGAGCAATACGGCCATTCGATCGGCTCCAACCAAGCTATCGCGCACCTGCTCGCCGAAAGCCTGGCTCTGATCGAGGGTTCGGTCAGTGTCCTGCGACATGCGGCCTGGGCGGTCGACGAGTTGGCCCCGGCCGAGGCGATCCGCGCGGCGCGGGTCGCGAAGATCTACTGTGCGCGCGCCGCGCGAACCGTATGCGAGACCGCGATCCAGGTACACGGCGGCATCGGCAATACCTGGGAGTGCCTGGCGCACGTCTATCTGCGCCGTGCGCTGACATCGACCGAACTGTGGCCCGTCAAGCTGGAGGAGATCGACGTTGGACTTTCGTGATTCGCCTGACGAAGCCGCCTTCCGAGAGCGGCTGCGTTCGTGGCTTTCGGTGCACGCCAAAGAATTTCCGAGCTCGGGCGACGAGTACTGGGCCCGGCAGGGTGAATGGCATCGTGCGCTGTATGAGGGCGGCTTCTTCGGGCTGTCCTGGCCGCGCGACTACGGCGGGCAGGAACTGCCGCCGGTATACGACGTCATTCTCGACGAAGAGCTGGCGCGGGCCGGCGCTCCGCCCCGGCCCAGCCTCGGCTATCTGGTCTCCGGGCTGACCCGGCACGGCAGTAAGGAGCTGTGCCGTCGATTTTTGCCCGGCATGATCAACGGCACCGAGCGGTGGTGCCAGGGTTTCAGCGAGCCCGGCTCCGGCTCGGATCTCGCGTCGCTAACCACCTCCGCCAGCAGTGAGGGCGACAACTACGTGGTGAACGGCCACAAGATTTGGACCAGCTACTCCGATGTCGCCGACTGGTGTCTGCTGTTGGCCCGCACCGATCCGGACGCCAAACGCCACCGGGGCATTTCGGCGTTCGTCATCTCGATGAAACAGCCTGGCGTGCAACAGCGTCCGCTGCGGATGATCAACGGCGTCACCACCGAATTCGGCCAGGTGTTCTTCGACGGTGCGACGGTCCCGGCGGACCACATGGTGGGTGCCCCTGGCGAGGGGTGGGCACTTGCGATGACGGTGGTCGGCCACGAACGCGAACCGTCCACGCTGGGCTACGCGGCGCGCTACGGCAAGCTCGTTCGTGAACTGGCGGCGCGCAGCGACGGTCCGGCTTCCCCCGAATTAGCCTGGGCCGCAGTGCAGACTGAAATGCTGACCCATCACGTTCGGCGGCGGTTGTCCGAGCAGCTCGACGGTGTGACGTACACGTCGGACGGATCGCTGGACAAGTTGCTGATGACCTGGGTTGAGCAGTCGGTCGGCCACGCCGCGCTGGCTGTCGTCGGTATCGACGACCCCGGCCTGCTGTCCGCCTACCTGTACAGCCGCGCCCAAAGCGTGATGGGCGGAACATCGCAGATCCAGAAGAACATCATCGCCGCACGAATCTTGGGATTGGGAGCCTGACGTGTACGACATGCCGACCGAAATCGACGTCCGGGCCGACGGGCCGCTGCGGATCATCACGCTGAACCGGCCCGATTCGCTCAACTCGGTCAACGACGACCTGCACCACGGACTGGCGAAGCTGTGGCAACGGATTAGCGACGACCGCACCGCCCGCGCCGCGGTGATAACCGGTGCGGGACGCGCCTTTTCAGCGGGCGGTGACTTCGCCTATCTGGCCGAGTTGGCGGGCGACGCCGACCTGCGCGCCAAGACCATCGCCGACGGGCGAGAGATCGTGCTGGGCATGGCCCGGTGCCGGGTGCCGGTGGTGGCGGCGGTCAACGGGCCGGCGGTCGGATTGGGCTGCAGCCTGGTCGCACTGAGCGACATCGTCTACATCGCCGAAGACGCCTATCTGGCCGACCCGCACGTGCAGGTGGGGTTGGTGGCCGCCGACGGAGGACCGCTGACCTGGCCGCTGCACATCAGCCTGCTGTTGGCCAAGGAGTATGCGCTGACCGGCACCCGGATCTCCGCCGAGCGGGCGGTCGAACTCGGACTGGCCAACCACATTGCGCCAGATCCGGTCGCCGAGGCCGTGGCCTGCGCGGAGAAGATCTTGAGGCTGCCGCAGCAGGCGGTCGAGAGCACCAAACGCGTCCTCAACATGCATCTCGAGCGCGCGGTGCTGGCGACGCTGGACTTCGCGCTGTCCGCAGAGAACCAGTCCTTCCAGACCGACGACTTCCGCTCGATCGTGACCAAACTGGCGGCCGGCAAAAATTGACCGGCCACGCACCCACCGAACGTCACGCCAGAGTGGCGTTGGGCGGCGACGGTTGCGCTGGCGTGACGTTCGACGCGCCGACGGCTATTCCACCGCCGGGCACCGCCAACGACGATTGCGTCCCCGCTTGCCGGTTCCGGCTGCATGATCATTAGATGACCATCGCTGAACTGATCGCGGCCGCGCGTAGCGGTTCCCCGCGGGCCGCAGGCCGGCTGCTCAGCCTGGTCGAAGGTGAGGGCCGCGACGAGGTGCTGGCCAGCCTCGGCCCATCGTCGGTTCTGGTCATCGGGATCACCGGCCCGCCGGGCGCGGGCAAGTCGACGACGATCGCGGCGCTGGTGGGGGCTTATCGGCAGCGCGAGTTACGGGTGGCGGTGCTCGCCGTCGATCCGTCGTCGCCGTTTAGCGGCGGTGCGCTGCTCGGCGATCGAATTAGGATGGCCGCGCACATCGACGACCCCGATGTGCTGATCCGCTCGGTGGCTACCCGGGGCCATCTGGGCGGGCTCGCCGCGGCGGTTCCAGCGGCCATCCGGCTACTCGGGGCGCTGGGCTACGACGTGATCTTGCTGGAAACCGTTGGCGTGGGGCAGTCCGAGATCGAGATCGCCGCAGTCGCCGACCCGACCGTAGTCATCCTCAATCCCGGCGCCGGCGACGCGGTGCAGGCCGCCAAGGCCGGTCTACTCGAGGTGGCCGACATCGTGGCCGTGAACAAGGCCGACCGGGAAGGCGCCGAGCAGACCGTCCGTGATCTTCGGGCCGAAACCAAGTCACCGATCGTCAGCCTCATCGCCGCGAAAGGTGAAGGCCTGCCGGAACTGATCGAGGCGATCGACGCGCACCACCGCACCGACAGCGCCGCTCGGCGAGCGGCTCGCGCGCGGGCCCAGATCCTTTCGCTGGCACAAACCCGGCTACGGACGCACCCGGAACTCGATCGGCTCGCGGAGTCGGTAGCCGAGGGCCGCAGCGATCCCTACAGCGCCGCCGAACAGCTGCTAGCCCCCGCACCCCAACCGCACTGCGCCGCAGAGGAGAAAACGCATGACACCGCGATCCACGACTAACGAAGTTTTGGTCATCATCGGCGTGGGCGGGATGGGGCTGTCGATCGCCCGCCGCGTCGGAGCAGGACGGACGATCGTGCTGGCTGACATCAGCGCCGCAGGTCTCAAGAACGCCGCGGAGGCACTCTCCAGCGACGGGCACCGGGTGCTGACCCGAGAAGTCGACGTCACCTCGCGGCGTTCGGTGGCTGCCGTCGCGAAGTTGGCCGGCGAGAGCGGGCGTGTCGCGGCTGTTGTTCATACCGCGGGACTTTCGCCGCAACAGGCATCCGCTGAAGCGGTGCTGGCGGTCGACCTGCTGGGGGTCGCACTCACTATCGACGAGTTCGGCCGCGTGATCGAGCCCGGCGGCGCCGCGGTCGTGATCGCCAGCATGGCGGGCCACATGCAGCCAGCGCTTGATCCGGCAGTCGAGCGGCAGCTGGCGACCGCGCCGACCGACGAGCTGCTCGGCCTCGAAGCGTGCTCGAAGATCACTGACAGTCGGATGGCGTATCCATTCGCCAAGCGGGCCAACCAAATCCGGGTAGCCGCCGCGGCCGGATCCTGGGGCGAGCGCGGTGCGCGAATCAACTGCATCAGCCCCGGTGTCATCTCCACGGCGATGGGCCAATTGGAGCTGAACAGTGAATCCGGCGCCCTGATGCAAGCCATGGTTGACAACTCCGGTGTTCGACGTCTTGGGACACCCGAAGACATTGCCGCTGCCACCGAGTTTCTGTTGGGACCGTCGGCTGCCTTCATCACCGGCACTGACCTGCTGGTGGACGGCGGAGTCATCGCCGCGATCCAAACCGGCACAATCGATCTCGCCAAGGCACTCGCCGACCGATGAGAGCCTCCACCGTGACAGCGCCGGGGCAGACGCAGCTCGTCGAGCTGAGTCACACCCTCCCGTTCGACGACGTGGGGGAGGCGCTGCGGATTGCCGCGACGCCCGGTGCCGCCGACAAGGTCGTCGTCACCTTCAGCTGATGGCTGGAGATCGCATCGAGTGGCCGGTTATGACACGCGATCGCAAAAATGCGTGCAATAACAGGCCACTCATGCTGACCTCTTTGCTAGCTAGTCAACCGGCTTGCCCGTGGCTGCGGCATGGCCTGCGCGGAAGCCGAAAACCATTGCTGGGCCTATAGTTCCGCCGGCACCGCCATAGGCCCGCCCGGTAACGCCGCCCATCGCGTTGCCGGCGGCGAACAAACCCGGTATCGGCGTTCCACTGACGTGCAAGACCCGGCCGTCGCGGTCGGTTCGTGGCCCGCCCTTGGTTCCCATAGCACCCACCGAGACCGGAACCGCATAGTACGGCGCGGTATCGACGGGGCCGAGTGTCTTGCCGGCCAGCGTCGTCGCGCGTTCATCGCCCCAATAGCCGTCGTATGCGCTTGAGCCACGGTCGAAGTCGGGATCCGAGCCGGCGCTGACCTGGTGATTCCAGTTCGCGATCGTGCGGGTGAGTCCGTCGGCCGCGATGCCGGTTTTCGCGGCCAATCCGGCCAGATCGGCCGACCCGCAGAACCAATCTGGAATCGGATCTCCCGGTTCGACACCCAGGAAGCCGTACCGTTTGAGGTGAAGCGAATCGAACACGACCCAGGCTGGATCGTTGACGTAGCCTCCTCGTGGATCCAGGTAGTGAAAGGCGCCGGCCATCGAGTTGTAATCGCACGCCTCGTTGACGAATCGCTTCCCGGCCCGGTTGACGATGATGCTGCGGAGGCGGGTGCGCTCCAGTCGCACGCTGCGACTGCGTTGTTTCCCGTTCTGGTCAAGCACGGCAAGGTGTTTCCGCTCGGGGTGGACTTCGGGTCGTCGGGGCCGCAGGGCGCATTCAAGTTCCGGCACAACCCGATGCACGTGATGACGATCGACGGCGGTGATGCGAACACGTTGGCCCGCTATGGGCCAGAGTGGGCCCGCAACCCTGGGGCGGCGGAGCTCGGTAAATACCTCCAGGACAATCCGTTCCGCTTCAACGACGACATGATCATCATGCCGCTGCAGGCGGCCACCCAGTGGGATGCGCTCTCTCACGTCTACTACGACGATCAGCTCTACAACGGCTTCCCGGCGAGTTCGGTAACCAGCCTCGGTGCATTTCACTGCGGCATCGACAAGGTCGACTCCAAGGGCATCACCTCGCGTGGCGTTCTGCTGGACCTCGTGCGGCATCGCGGTGTGGAGACTTTTCTTGAACTGGGCAATCCGATCACCCCGGCCGAGCTCGACGACGTGGCCCGATCGCAGGGCGTTACAGTCGGGCGCGGCGACATCATACTGATCCGAACCGGCTGGTGGGCAAGGTTTCTCGAAACCGGCAACGGGAGCGAGCCTGGCTCCGGCCTGGCTGGCGGTGTGCTTCATGGCTGCATGGCCACGACATCGCGGCGGTGGCCGCCGACAATCTGATGGTCGAAGACCCGGTATCCGGAGTCGAAGGAACGTTTTTGCCCATGCACATGCTCTGCCTACGGGACATGGGACTGATGCTCGGCGAGTATTGGGATCTCACCGCATTGGCGGCCGACTGTGCGGCCGATGGCGTATACGAGTTTCAGCTCGTCGCCCCACCGTTGAGAGTCGTTGGTGCGGTGGGCTCTCCAGTGAACCCCATCGCGATCAAGTAAGGAGGGGCGCGGTTGATGCTGAGGGAAGAGCCGGATTGCGACGGGCCGCTGGTGGTCGGTCTCGGCGGCACCCTGAGGGCGAACTCGTCGACCGAACGAGCTCTGCGCCACTGTCTGGCGGCCGTTGAGCGCCAGGGCGGACGCACCAAACTTTATTGCGGCCAGGACATCGAGTTACCGATGTACAACCCGCACGAACCGGCCCGTACGCCAGCGGCAATTCAGCTGATCGAGGCGCTCCGCGAGGCAGACGCCGTCATCGTCGGATCGCCCGGATACCACGGCGGGATATCCGGATTGGTAAAGAACGCACTCGACTACATCGAAGATATGCGTGACGACTCCCGCGTCTACC
>NZ_JBAPPI010000700.1:0-11991 GCF_049280035.1 Mycobacterium sp.
CCGCACCGTCAATGCCTACGCCGCCGAACACCTGGAGATCCAGACCGTCAACGCCGATCAGGTTGCGGCGCGGATCCACTCGGCCGGCGCAATCTTCGTCGGAGCGTACTCACCGGTCAGCCTCGGCGACTACTGCGCCGGCTCCAACCACGTGCTGCCGACGGCGGGCAGCGCCCGGCATTCCAGCGGCCTTTCAGTGCAGACATTCCTGCGCGGCATCCACGTCGTCGACTACACCGAGGCGGCCCTGAAAGACGTTTCAGGACACGTGGTTACGTTAGCCAAGGCCGAAGACCTACCTGCGCACGGCGAAGCGGTACGGCGGAGGTTCGAGCGATGAGCAAACACCCGGCGCTCGACGACTTGCCGCTGCGCGACGACTTGCGCGGCAAGTCGCCCTACGGCGCACCACAGCTCGCGGTTCCGGTGCGGCTGAACACCAACGAGAACCCGCACCCGCCCACCAAGGCGCTCGTCGACGACGTCGTCGCTTCCGTGCGCGATGCTGCTGTCGACCTGCACCGCTATCCCGATCGCGACGCAGTGGCTTTGCGCCGTGACCTGGCCGCCTACCTCAGCACGCAGACCGGTGTCCAGCTTGGCGTAGAAAACCTCTGGGCCGCAAATGGGTCCAACGAAATCCTGCAGCAGCTGCTGCAGGCCTTCGGCGGACCGGGGCGCAGCGCGATCGGATTCGTCCCGTCCTATTCGATGCACCCGATCATCTCCGACGGCACGCGCACCGAATGGATCGAGACGCCGCGCGCCGCGGACTTCAGCCTCGACGCCCAGGCCGCCGTCGCGGCGATCGTCGACCGTGCCCCCGACGTGGTGTTCGTCGCCAGCCCCAATAACCCGTCGGGGCAGAGTGTTTCGCTGCCCGATCTGCGGCAACTGCTGGACGCGACGCCCGGGATCCTGATCGTGGACGAGGCCTATGGCGAGTTCTCGTCGCAGCCCAGTGCGGTGGCGCTGGTCTCCGAGTATCCGGCCAAGCTCGTCGTCACCCGCACCATGAGTAAGGCGTTCGCCTTCGCGGGAGGCCGGCTCGGTTACCTGATCGCCACCCCGGCGGTGATCGACGCGATGCTGTTGGTGCGGCTGCCATATCACCTGTCGTCGGTCACTCAGGCCGCCGCCCGGGCCGCGCTGCGGCACGCCGATGACACCTTGGGCAGCGTCGCGACGCTGATCGCCGAACGTGAGCGGGTGAGCGCAGCATTGAGCGGCATGGGATTTCGGGTCGTTCCCAGTGACGCCAACTTTGTGCTGTTCGGGCAGTTCGCCGACGCGCCGACAGCCTGGCAGCGCTATCTCGATGCCGGCGTGTTGATCCGCGACGTCGGGATCCCTGGGTACTTGCGCGTCACCACCGGACTGGCCGAAGAGAACGACGTCTTCTTGCACGCGAGCGCCCAGATCGCCGCCACCGAATTGGCCCAGCCCTTAGGAGCGTCATGAGCCTGCAGCGCCACGCCCGCGTGGAACGCACCACCAAAGAATGCGACATCGTCGTCGAACTCGACCTGGACGGGACCGGACAGGTCCACGTCGACACCGGAATCCCGTTCTACGACCACATGCTGACCGCGCTGGGCAGCCACGCCAGCTTCGATCTGACCGTGCGCGCCAAGGGTGATGTGGAGATCGAGGCGCATCACACCATCGAGGATACCGCGATCGTGCTCGGCCAGGCGCTGGCACAGGCCCTCGGCGACAAAACCGGCATCCGCCGGTTCGGCGATGCCTACATCCCGATGGACGAGGCCTTGGCGCACGCCATTGTCGACGTGTCCGGCCGGCCCTACTGTGTGCACACCGGTGAACCGGACCACTTGCGGCACTTCACAATCGCCGGTAACACCGTGCCCTACCACACCGTCGTCAACCGGCACGTGTTCGAGACGCTCGCGAATAACGCCCGCATCGCACTGCATATCCGCGTCCTCTACGGTCGCGACCCGCACCACATCACCGAGGCGCAGTACAAGGCCGTCGCCCGCGCGTTGCGTCAGGCAGTCGAAGCCGATCCGCGGGTGTCGGGCGTGCCGTCCACCAAAGGGACCCTGTGAAAGCCAAATCCGTTGTGGTTTTGGACTACGGCTCCGGCAATCTGCGTTCGGCGCAGCGTGCGCTGCAGCGCGTGGGTGCCTCGGTGGACGTGACGGCCGATCTGGACGCTGCTGCAGCCGCCGACGGGTTGGTGGTGCCGGGCGTCGGTGCTTTTGAGGCTTGTATGACCGGGCTGCGCGGGATAGGCGGAGAGCGCGTGATCGCCCAGCGAGTTGCCGGCGGGCGACCGGTGCTGGGTGTGTGTGTCGGCATGCAGATCTTGTTCGCCCGCGGTGTCGAATTCGGGGTGGAGACGAGCGGCTGCGGGCAGTGGCCCGGCGCCGTGACTCGGTTGGACGCACAGGTGATCCCGCACATGGGGTGGAACGTGGTGGCCGGTGCCCCGGGCACCGCGCTATTCAAAGGGCTTGACGCCGATGCCCGGTTCTATTTCGTGCACTCCTATGCGGCGCAACGGTGGGAAGGCCGATCCGAGGCGCTGTTGACGTGGGCCACTCATGGGGTGCCCTTCCTGGCCGCCGTTGAAGATGGGCCGCTGGCTGCCACCCAGTTCCACCCGGAAAAAAGCGGCGACGCCGGGGCTGCCGTGTTGAGCAATTGGGTTGAGGGGTTATAGAAGTGGGGTTGATTTTGTTGCCCGCCGTCGACGTGGTCGAGGGCCGGGCGGTGCGCTTGGTGCAGGGCCGCGCCGGCAGCGAAACCGAGTACGGCTCGGCGTTGGACGCTGCGCTGGGTTGGCAACGCGACGGTGCCGAATGGGTTCACCTGGTCGACCTGGACGCGGCGTTCGGCCGTGGCTCCAATCGTGAGCTGCTGGCCGAGGTTGTGGGCAAGCTTGACGTGCAGGTCGAACTGTCCGGCGGTATCCGCGACGACGATTCGTTGACGGCCGCACTGGCGACCGGGTGTGCGCGGGTCAACCTCGGGACTGCTGCGTTGGAGAATCCGCGGTGGTGCGCTCGGGTGATCGCCGAGCACGGCGACAAGGTCGCTGTAGGGCTGGACGTCCAAATCATCGACGGCGATCATCGGCTGCGCGGTCGCGGCTGGGAGACGGACGGCGGCGACCTGTGGGAAGTATTGAAACGCCTTGACAGCGAAGTGTGTTCGCGGTTCGTCGTGACCGATGTCACCAAGGACGGCACGTTGACCGGGCCCAATCTCGACCTGCTGCGAGCGGTCGCCGAGCGCACCGACGCCCCGGTGATCGCCTCCGGCGGCGTGTCCAGCCTCGACGATTTGCGCGCCATCGCCACGCTCACCGGTAGCGGGGTCGAAGGCGCAATCGTGGGCAAGGCGCTCTACGCCGGACGATTCACGCTGCCGCAGGCGCTGGCAGCGGTGGCAGGATAGGGCCGCAATGGATCTGGACGCGGACGTGGCCTCGTTAGTAGAGAAAGCGTCGGCGATCCTGGACACCGCCACAGAACCGTTCATCGCCGGTCACCGCGCGGATTCCGCGGTCAGCAAGCGCGGCGGCGATTTCGCCACCAAGGTCGATTTGGAAATTGAGCGCCAGGTCGTCGACGCGCTGATGAAGTCCACCGGAATCGAAGTGCACGGCGAGGAGTTCGGCGGCGCCGAGCTCGACTTGCCTTGGGTGTGGGTGCTGGATCCGATCGACGGAACCTTCAACTATGCCGCCGGTTCGCCGATGGCCGCGATTCTGCTGGGTCTGCTGCACGACGGAGATCCGGTGGCGGGCCTGACCTGGTTACCGTTCACCGGCGAGCGCTACGTCGCGGTCTCGGGCGGTCCGCTGATGAAAAACGGTGTGCCGCAGACGCCGTTGGCCAAGGCCGAGCTCACGGAATCGGTCATCGGTATCGGAACCTTCAATGCCGACTCGCGTGGCCGATTTCCCGGCCGCTACCGACTGGCGGTGCTCGAAGAGCTCAGCCGGGCGTCCTCACGGCTGCGGATGCACGGCGCCACGGGTATCGACCTCGCTTATGTTGCCGACGGGATTCTAGGCGGCGCAATCAGTTTCGGCTATCACGTGTGGGACCACGCCGCGGGTGTCGCGCTGGTGCGGGCCGCCGGTGGCGTCGTCACGAGCCTGGCCGGCGAACAGTGGACCCCCGATTCCCGTTCCGCGTTGGCCGCCGCCCCGGGTGTGCACACCCAGATACTCGAGATCCTGCGCAAGGTAGGACAACCGGATGAGTACTGAAGCATATTGCAACTCCAGCCTTGCGGTACGGGTGATTCCCTGCCTGGATGTCGACGACGGTCGGGTGGTCAAAGGCGTCAACTTCGAGAACCTCCGAGACGCAGGCGATCCCGTAGAACTTGCCGCCGCCTACGACGCCGAGGGCGCCGACGAGCTGACCTTTCTCGACGTGACCGCGTCGTCGTCGGGACGGGCCACCATGCTGGAGGTGGTGCGTCGCACCGCCGAGCAGGTGTTCATCCCGCTCACTGTCGGCGGCGGAGTGCGCACGGTCGCCGACGTCGACGTGTTGCTGCGGGCCGGGGCCGACAAGGTGTCGATCAACACTGCTGCCATCGCTCGACCCGAGCTGCTGGCCGAGATGGCCAACCAGTTCGGCTCTCAGTGCATCGTGTTGTCCGTCGACGCCCGCACTGTGCCTCCCGGCTCCGACCCGACGCCATCGGGTTGGGAGGTCACCACCCACGGCGGACGGCGCGGCACCGGCATCGACGCCGTCGAGTGGGCGGCCCGCGGCGCCGAGCTCGGGGTGGGGGAGATCCTGCTTAATTCGATGGACGCCGACGGCACCCAGGCCGGCTTCGACTTGGCGATGTTGCGGGCGGTTCGTGCGGCGGTGACGGTACCGGTGATCGCCAGCGGAGGCGCGGGTGCGGCTGAACATTTCGCGCCTGCGGTTGCCGCGGGTGCCGATGCGGTATTGGCCGCCAGCGTTTTTCACTTCCGGCAGTTGACGATTGGCCAGGTGAAGGCGGCTATGGCCGCAGAAGGGATCACCGTGCGATGACGCTGGATCCTGCCATCGCGGCACGCCTCAAGCGCAACGCCGACGGGCTGTTCACCGCCGTCGTCCAAGAGCGCAGCAGCGGCGACGTGTTGATGGTCGCCTGGATGGACGACGAGGCGCTCGCCCGCACCCTGGAAACCCGCGAGGGCACGTACTTTTCGCGGTCCCGCGGCGCGCAGTGGGTCAAGGGAGCGACTTCTGGCCACACCCAGCACGTGCATTCGGTGCGGCTGGACTGCGACGGCGATGCGGTGCTGCTCCTGGTCGACCAGGTCGGTGGCGCCTGCCACACCGGTGACCACAGCTGCTTCGACGCCGACGTGCTACTGGAGCCGGACGACGACTGATCTCTCGCGCGGCGGCACCGGGGGCAGGGTATCCACAGTCGAATTCTTCTCCACAAGCCTGCTTCTCGGAGCCTCCGCTGTCGGTCGCCCCGATTAGGATCGCGTACATGTTCGACGACTTGCCACCCGATGCCGCGGTGCTGGCGTGTGCCGATGACGCGACCGTGGTGGCGGCGATCACCGGGTGGGCCAAGGTGGAGGCGGCCGCAGCGGCGCGCCGGCTGGCCGCCACTGCCGAACTGATCCGCCGCCGGGCTGATGGTCCCACCGATTGCGCCCAGTGGTCGTGCGACAACTGGGATGCGATGGCCGCTGAAGTTGCTGTGGCACAGGGTACTAGCCACGGGATGGCGTCAGGGCAGATGTATTTGGCTGTGGCGCTGCGGGACCGGCTTCCCCGGGTGGCGGCATTGTTCGCCGGCGGCGCGATCAGCGCCCGGTTGACGGCGGCGATCGTGTGGCATACCGACCTGATCAAAGACCCCGATACGCTGCGGCTGGTCGATACGACGTTGGCTGAGGACGCGGCAAGCTTCGGGCCGCTGTCGGTAAACAAGACTGGGCAAGCCATCGATGCGGTGGTCGACCGGTACGACCCAGGTGCCTTGCGCCGCACCCGTGCTGCCGCGCGCGGCCGCGACGTGGTGATTACCCCGGCCGATGATCAGTCCGGCACCGCGGCCCTGTGGGGGTCGCTGTTCGCCACGGATGCCGCTGTATTGGACCGGCGGCTGTCGCAGATGGCCCACGACTTGTGCGGTGACGACCCGCGCACCATCGCGCAGCGCCGTGCCGACGCGCTCGGGGCGCTGGCCGCCGGGGCGCACCGGCTTGCGTGCGGGTGCGACAACGCCGCCTGCCCCGCAGCTATCGAAAGCGACCAGCGGGCGACGGGTGTGGTGATTCACGTCGTCGCCGAACGATCGGCGCTCAACGCTCAACCCGACCCGCACCTGTCAGGGGCGCGTCCGTCGCCAGTCATCACAGCCGACACACCACTGGTGCGGCCTCCCGAGCCCGAACCCGATGCGCTCTTTGACGGGGGCACCTCGCCCACCGCAGTGCTCACCAGCGGCGGGCTGCTACCCAATCCGTTACTGGGCGCACTATTTCGTGGTGGCGCGAAAGTCCGTCCGGTGTACCACCCCGGCGACGTGGTGACGCCCGAAGCCGGCTACCGGCCTTCGGCCACGCTGGACCGGTTCGTCCGTTGCCGCGACCTCACGTGTCGGTTCCCAAACTGCGACCGGCCGGCCGAGTTTTGCGATGTCGACCACACGGTTCCCTACCCGCTCGGACCGACGCACCCCTCCAATCTCAAGTGCCTGTGCCGAAAACATCATCTCCTGAAAACTTTTTGGATGACTTGGCATGACGTGCAACTGCCCGACGGCGCCGTAATCTGGACCTCGCCGACCGGTCAGACGCATACCACCCATCCGGGCAGTCGCCTGCTCTTTCCCGTGTTATGCGCGCCCACGGGTGAATTGGACACTGCCGCAACGGTATATCCGCTAACCGGCGAGCGCAGCATGGCGATGCCGAAACGCCGCCGCACTCGGGAACAAGACCGCGCCCACCGCATCAACGCCGAGCGCGCACTCAACGCGGCCCACGTCGCCGAACGCAGCCAACCGCCGCCCTTTCAGGAACGAGTTAGCTAATCGCCTGTCTGGCCAAGCCGGCGCAGGTGCTACTACGCATCAGCATTTAGCCGCTGAGGGAAGCAAAAGAGGCATTGCCGTTCCCCGGCCCGCCGATCTGCGACGAGATCGGGGTGCCCGACTTACGGGCGGCAGGTTCTAGCCAGTGCTCTCCAAACCATTGGCGGCGGCCACTGCTGCGCGCGCCCATTCGCTTTCTCGCACAGCGGGCCCGATGCGGTTGCGCCGGATGGCCTCGACGTTGGCAGGCGTTGTGTTGGGAAAATCTGTCGGCACGCGGAAGGAGAATCGGTGCTCTCCGGTGGCGACGGCGAGCAGGGCGTCGGTGTTACTGAACCCGTTGGCGCGCATCGTTTCCTCCGCCCACCTCAACGGGGTGAGCCCGGAGAAATCGTTGACATACGCCACCCAAAGGTGGACGTTGCGCTGGGTGAAGAGCTTCGAGATGGCGCCCTCCACCGAGGCGCGGCCGGCGGGGGTCAACACGCCTGACGGATCGGTGATGTACCTCGTCAGTTGGATCGACGTTGGCGCCACGGGGCCGCCGTTGCTGGGCTGGCTCGGGCCGGGGCTGGCGGCGTCGCCCGGCTGGTTCGTGGCGGTGTGGGGGCCGCTGCCCGGCAAGTGCGCATGGCGACGCATCAGATCCACGCCGACCACACCCGCCACCGCGAGCAGCACGAGCGTGGCGACGACAGTGGAGATCAGCACAGCCGGCCGCAGCCCGCGGTGTCGATCTTTCGCCTGGGTGGACTGCTGCGGTGCGGTGACAAGGGCCGTGGGGGCGACGGCCGCCTGGGCGGCGACCGTGTTCGCCACAGCGGCGCCCGGGTGGCCGGTGAGTGCCGTCGCGAAATCCGAACAGGTCGGGTAGCGATCACCGGGGTCCTTTGCCAGCACTTTGGTGATCACGTCGTTAAGTTCCGCGAGCTCGGGCCGTCGTTCGCCGATCAGTGGGGGCGGCGCGGATAGGTGTTGGGTGATGACCACTGCGGGGTTGGAATTTTGATACGGCGCGGCCCCGGTCAGCAGGTGAAAAGCGGTGCAGCCGAGTGCGTATTGGTCGGCCCGCCCGTCGATATCGGAACCCATGAGTTGTTCGGGCGCCGAGTAGGCCGTGGTCCCGACCACCATGTTGGTGGCGGTGAGACCGCTGATATCACCGATTTCTCTGGCAATGCCGAAGTCGGCCAACAAGATCCGCCGCGTCCGCGGATCGGCATCAGTCAGCAGGATATTGGCGGGCTTGACGTCTCGGTGCAGCAGTCCGCGTAGATGCGCGTAGTCGAGCGCCTCAGCGACGGCGGTGACGATCTCGAACACTTCGGCTTTCGGCAGCCCGGAGGAAAACCGGGTGCGCAGCAGTTCGGCGGCATCGGTTCCCTCGACGTAGTCCATTGAAAGCCATAGCTGTCCCTCGAACTCGCCGCGGTCGTGGATGCCGACGATGTGCGGATGCCACAACTCCGCGGCGATGTCGGCTTCTCGGCTGAATCGCTGCCGGTAGTCGGTGTCCGCAGTCAAGCTGGCGGGCAGCACCTTGAGAGCGTCTCGGCGGGGCAGCCGCGGATGTTGGGCCAGATAGACCTCGCCCATCCCGCCGGATCCCAACTGCCGCACGATCGTGTATCCGGCGAACACATCTCCGGGATTCAGCGGCATGACAGCATGTTACAAAGGCGACCGCTAGCTACGGGCCCGTAATGTCTGCAATGCCTTGTCGGCGTGAGTGTCCATGCTGACCTCGCTGGAGATCACGTCGAGCACCTTGCGGTCGGTGTCGATGACGAAGGTGGTGCGTTTGACCGGTATCAACTTGCCCAACAGCCCTCGCTTGACGCCGAACTGGGCGGCGACCGCGCCATCGGTGTCGGACAGCAGCGGGTAGTCGAAGCGCTGGGTGTCGGCGAATTTGGCTTGCTTTGCAACGGGATCAACGCTGATGCCGACCCGGTTGGCGCCCACGGCAGCGAATTCTCCGGCCAAGTCGCGGAAGTGGCAGGCCTCCTTGGTGCAGCCGTACGTCATCGCGGCCGGGTAGAAGAACAGCACCACTGGTCCATCGGACAGCAGGGCGCTTAGCCTGCGCGGGGTCCCAGTCTGGTCAGGAAGCTCAAAGTCGGCCACGGTGTCACCGGTTTTCATGGCGTCATACGCTACGCCGGGGGTCAATGCGGGATGTGGGAAGCCGGCTTGGAAGATGGACGGGTGCACGCCAACCTCGCCGCCGCCACCACCTCGCGCGATGATTTCCGTGCGCTGGTGGTCGGGCATCGCGTGGTGCCGGTGACCCGCAAGGTCCTGGCTGATGCCGAGACGCCGCTGTCGGCGTACCGCAAGCTGGGCGCCGACCGGCCGGGCACCTTTCTGCTGGAGTCAGCCGAGAACGGCCGGTCCTGGTCGCGGTGGTCATTCATCGGCGCCGGCGCGCCGTCGGCGTTGACCGTGCGGGACGGCGAGGCGGTGTGGCTCGGCGCAGTGCCCCAGGATGCTCCTACCGGTGGGGACCCGCTGCAAGCCCTGCGTGCCACGTGCGAGTTGCTGGCCACCCCCGCTGTGCCGGGGTTACCGCCGTTGTCCAGCGGCATGGTCGGTTTCTTCGCCTACGACCTGGTGCGACGGCTGGAACGGCTGCCTGAGTCGGCCGTCGACGACCTGAACTTGCCGGACCTGCTGCTGCTATTGGCCACCGACGTGGCGGCCGTCGATCACCACGAGGGCACCATCACGTTGATCGCCAACGCGGTGAACTGGAACGGCACCGACGAACGGGTCGACGAGGCTTACGACGACGCGATCGCGCGGTTGGACGTGATGACCGCCGCGCTGGGCCAGCCGCTGCCCTCGACCGTCGGCACGTTCACCCGACCCGAACCGCGGTACCGCGCGCAGCGCACGGTCGAGGAATACGGGAAGATCGTCGACTACCTCGTCGAGCAAATCGCGGCCGGCGAAGCGTTTCAGGTAGTGCCCTCGCAGCGCTTCGAGATGGCCACCGGTGTCGATCCGATCGACGTCTACCGGATGCTGCGGGCAACCAATCCAAGTCCCTACATGTATCTGCTCCATGTACCGAATAGCTTTGGCGGAACGGATTTTTCGATCGTAGGCTCCAGTCCGGAGGCGCTGGTCACCGTCACTGACGGGCGGGCAACCACGCATCCAATCGCTGGAACCCGGTGGCGGGGTCACACCGAAGAAGAGGATCAGCTGCTGGAAAAGGAGCTGCTGGCCGACGAGAAGGAACTCGCCGAGCACCTGATGCTGGTCGACTTGGGCCGTAACGACCTGGGCCGGGTCTGCGTGCCGGGCAGCGTTCGCGTCGAGGACTACAGCCACATCGAGCGCTACAGCCACGTCATGCACCTGGTGTCCACGGTGACCGGGATGCTGGCTGAGGGGCGCACCGCCCTGGACGCCGTCACGGCGTGCTTTCCGGCCGGAACGCTGTCCGGCGCCCCGAAGGTGCGCGCCATGGAACTGATCGAAGAGGTGGAAAAGACCCGACGCGGCCTCTACGGCGGTGTAATCGGCTACCTCGACTTCGCTGGCAACGCCGATTTTGCGATCGCGATCCGCACTGCCCTGATGCGCGACGGCACCGCCTACGTTCAAGCCGGCGGCGGCGTGGTGGCCGACTCCAACGGGCCCTACGAGCACGCCGAGGCGACGAACAAGGCCCGGGCGGTGCTCAACGCGATCGCCGCGGCGGAGACCCTGACCGCCCCGGACGCTGGCCAGGATGGCTGATGCCGCGCCCGGCCGCCCGGGTCGGCGGACCATCCGGATAGCACAGGCCCTGCTGGTGGTCGCCGCCGCCGGATTGTGGGCGGCATCCCGGCTGACCTGGGTCGACCTGCGGACATTCGACGGCCTGGGCCCGCCAAAGCTCGTCACACTGTCCGGCGCGGCATGGTCGTCGGCCCTGGTCCCGTTGACGTTGGTGCTGCTGGCCACCGCCGTCGCCGCGCTAGCTGTGCGGGGCTGGCCGCTTCGAGTGCTCGCGATCCTGGTGGCCGTCGCCAGCCTGGCGACGGGTTATCTGGCGATCAGCACGTTGGTCACCCCCGACGTGGCCGTGCGGGCCGCTGACCTCGCGCACGTCCCGGTGCTGTGGTTAGTGGGCAGCCAGCGGCTTTACCCCGGTCCGGTGATCACCCTGGCGACCGCGGTGGGCACGCTGGTCGGTGCCGTGCTGCTGATGCGTGCGGCGACCTCAGCTGATGGCGCTGGTACGAAATACGTGACGCCCGCGGCCCGCCGGACACGGCCGCAGCGCGACGAGAACATCATCTCGGAGCGAATGATCTGGGATGCCCTCGACGAAGGCGAGGACCCTACCCAGGACCCAACCGATCAACCGCAAGAGTCGGCGGCGCCGCCGGATCGCGATGCGCGGCACGACGCGGACACCGAGGGTCGGTGACGAAGCGCGCGCCGGCGGTCGCTACCCTTCCAGAGACGCCATCGATCTGCTGGCAGCCGTGGGCCAAAAGGGGAAAAGGACCGACATGAGTTCGGCAAGCGTGCTCGACTCCATCATCGAAGGAGTCCGCGCCGATGTTGCCGCTCGTGAGGCTGCCGTGGGCATGTCGGAGGTCAAGGCGGCCGCAGAGGCGATGCCGTCGCCGCTGGACGTCTTGGCGGCGTTGCGCGAGCCCGGTATCGGCGTGATCGCAGAAGTCAAGCGCGCCAGCCCGTCGGCGGGACCACTCGCGTCGATCGCCGACCCAGCCAAATTGGCGCGCGCCTACGAGGACGGCGGTGCGCGGATCATCAGCGTGCTGACCGAACAGCGACGCTTCAACGGCTCGCTGGACGATCTCGACGCGGTGCGCGAAGCAGTGTCGGTTCCGGTACTGCGCAAAGACTTTGTGGTCGGTCCGTATCAGATTCACGAGGCACGCGCGCACGGCGCCGACATGCTGCTGCTGATCGTCGCGGCGC
>NZ_JBAPPI010000701.1:0-9329 GCF_049280035.1 Mycobacterium sp.
AACCGTCGGTCCGCGCAATTGACTCGTGGGCTCATCGCTCTCGGCGCAGGCAAAGGCAGCCACATCGGATTGCTTTACCCCAACGGCGTTGCGTTTGTGATCGGCATGTTGGCGGCGTCACGGGTCGGCGCCGTCGTCGTGCCGTTTTCCACGTTCGCGACCACGCGAGAGCTACACGAGCAACTGATCGACAGCGACACCGAAATCCTTCTCGCCGCGGCGTCGTACCGCTCGCACAACTACGTGCAGCAGCTGACCGAGGTGCTGTCCGGCTCGGACCTCGACGGAGACGATCGGCTACTGGACACCGCCGCACCGCAATTGCGACACGTGGTCTTCGATGTCGGACGGCTTTATCGGCTGGCCGAGACGGTCGACGAGCAGCTTTTGACGGCAATGGAACACGATGTCGACGGCTCGGACCCGATGACGATCGTCTACACGTCGGGCACCACGAGCACCCCCAAGGGAGTGGTACACACCCACGCCGCGCTACTCAACCACCAGAAAAATCTCAACGCGATCCGCGGCCTGACCGCTGCCGACAAGCTGTTCTGCAACTCGCCGTTCTTCTGGATCGGGGGATTCGGATTTGCGTTACTTGCCACGCTGCTGGCCGGATCAACGCTGGTGTGCTCCAACGCCGAAGACGCCGGCCAAACACTCGACCTGCTCGAGGCCGAAAGACCAACCCTCACCAACGGTTTCGCTGCCGGGATCGCGCATCTGGTGCGGCACCCAAGTTTTGGTGGCCGTGATCTGTCGTCGATGCGACGCGGAAACCTGTATCCGATCATGGCGCCCGAGATGCGACCGGCGGACCCGGAGTTGCGGCACAACATGCTCGGCTTGACCGAGGCCGGCAGCGTGGTCTTGATCAGCGGCGACGACAGCGACCAACCGGAACGTCGACGCGGATCGTTCGGTAGGCCCGCACCAGGCCTAGAAACCAAGGTCGTCGATCCCGAAACCGGAACATTGGTTGAAGACGGCGCGCTCGGCGAGCTGTGCATCCGCGGGGCCTGCCTGATGCAGCGGTACTACAAACGCAGCCGAGAAGAGTGTTTTGACACAGACGGGTGGTTCCACACCGGCGACCTGGTTGCCACCGACCGCGACGGATTCTTCTACTACATCCACCGTCAGGATTCGATGATCAAGACCGCAGGAGCGAACGTCTCCCCTGCCGAGGTGGAGCAGGCGATCGCCAAGGTCACCGGTGGGGTCGTGGCACACGTGGTCGGCATCCCGGACGCCGAGCGCGGGCAAATCGTCGCCGCTGTGGTCACGCTGGAAAACGGCGCGCAGTTCGACGAAACCACGCTTCGGCGCAAGCTCGCGGCGGAGCTCTCGGTATACAAGATTCCGAAGCGGTTCGCGGCCATTGCGGCCGCTGATGTTCCGCTATTGGCCAGCGGCAAAGTCGATGTGCGGAAATTAAAGCGGGTGTTCGGTGCCTGACACCATCGACCAGGTGGTGAGGTTGCGCGCCGCCGAGCATGGGACCAAACCGATGGTCGTCGACCTGTCGTGCCGGCTGAGCTACAACGAACTTGATTGCACTACAAAAGATTTGGCGGCTGCACTCATCGAAGTCGGCGTCGTCAAAGGTACCCGCGTGGGGCTGATCATGCCCAACGGGGTCCGCTGGGTGCAGATCGCCATCGCAGTCATCCGGATCGGCGCGGTGCTGGTTCCGTTGAGCACGCTGTTGCAGGCCCGAGAATTGGCGGCACAATTGCGGACCGCCTCGGTGCAGTTCCTGATCAGTGTGCAGGAATTCCGCGGCCACCGGTATCTCGACGAATTGCGACGCGAACAGCTTCCCGCGTTGCGAGAAGTTTGGACCGCCGACCGGTTATTGGAAACCGTCGCAAGCAAGCCGGCCAGCCGGATCGTCGACGCGCTGACAGCGACAGTGACAGCTAGCGACCCGATGGCCGTCATGTTCACGTCCGGCAGCAGCGGTTCGCCCAAAGGCGTGCTGCACTCGCACGGCAATGCGTTGGGTGCCGTGGCATCCGGTTTAGCCAGTCGTTGCATCGATTCCGACACTCGCCTGTATCTGCCGATGCCGTTTTTCTGGGTGGGTGGCTTCGGCAGCGGTGTGCTCTCCGCACTGGTGGCCGGTGCCACGCTGGTGACCGAAGAAATCCCGCACCCGGACACCACGCTGGGCCTGCTGGAGCGTGAGCGGGTGACGCTGTTCCGAGGCTGGCCCGATCAGGCTGAGGCCCTGGCCCGCCACCCGCGCCGCGCCCAGGCGGACTTGTCGGGGTTGCGCCCCGGCAGTCTGGAAGCGCTGCTACCGCCCGAGCAACGTGCGAAACCCGGCACCCGGGCAACCCTGTTCGGTATGACCGAGGCTTTCGGGCCGTACTGCGGGTACCCCGCCGACACCGATATGCCGCGGTCCGCGTGGGGCAGCTGCGGCAAGCCGTTCCCCGGAATGGAGGTCCGTGTCACCGACCCCGACACCGGAGAGCCAGTTCAGGCGGGAAGCATCGGGATGATCGAGCTTCGGGGACCGCACACCCTACGCGGGATATGTCGGCGCAGCCGCGAAGAGCTATTCACCACCGACGGGTTTTATCCCACCGGTGACCTTGGCCGACTCGACGACGGCGGCTTTCTGTTCTACCACGGCCGATCTGACGACATGTTCAAAGTCAGCGGCGCCACCGTCTATCCCACCGAGGTCGAGCAGGCACTGCGGGAAATCGAGGGCGTCGATAGCGCCTATGTCATCAATGTGCCTGGCGTGCACGGGAATCAAGTGGGTGCGGTGGTGGTGTGCGACACCGCCGCGAACAACGCCGAGCAGCTGCGCGGGTCTGCCCGCAAGCTGCTCAGCTCGTTCAAGGTCCCGACGACGTGGCTGCTGGTCGACTCCGATGAGGCGGTTCGGCGCGGTCCGACCGGCAAAGTCGATGCCCGGCGGCTGCTCGAGCTACTTATTAACAGCAGCCACAGCAGCACCGGCAACTGACCACCACACGCTGCTGCGGAGTGATATCACATGTGCCATCAAACTGAAGGAGGCACTGTTCTCTCCGGCCGGCGACGCCGGGGGCTGCTGATGCTTGTGAGCTCATAGGCGTGTCAAGGCGTTTCGACCACGCCATGCTCGATGAGGTGGTTAATCAGCGGAGCCGCGCCGGCAGCCAGGTGCTCCGACATCGCTTTGCGGGCGAGCTCGCTGTCATGTTTGGCCAGCGCGGTCAACACCCGGCGATGGTCTTTTATCGATTGGTTTGGCCAGCCGGCGATGGTGGGAAACACGGATTCCGGTGCGTAGCGGGTGATCTGCGACATCACCTGAGCCAGTTTCGGCGACTCAGCGGCGACATTGATGGCCCGGTGGAACTCGTGATTGAGCCGAACTGTTCGTTCGTCGTCGCCACCGGCATAGGCTTCCTCCAGCTCAGCCTGGATGGTCTTGAGCTCGCGCAGCTGGTCGTCGCCAATGTTGATCGCGGCGCGCGCGGCGAGCTCGCCGCCCACGTGCGCCTGCACGTTGGCCACATCAGTGAGGTCGCGTCCAGTCACCGGCAGCACCACGAAGCCACGGCGCGGCTGCTGAGCAAGCAGCCCCTCGGCGCGGAGCTCGAACAGAGCCTCCCGCACCGGCGTGACGCTGATCCCTAACTCCGCAGCCAATTGGTCCAGGCGCACGTACTCGCCCGCCGAGTAGGTCCCATCGAAGATTCGCCTACGCACAAAGCGCGCAACGTCTTCCGAGAGCTGCGGACGGGTAACGAAATCGGGGACGCTCACGGTCAAATCCGATACTCGGCAAGCAGCCGCTTGCTGATGATCGACTTCTGTATCTCGCTGGTGCCCTCGCCGATGAGCAGAAACGGGGCGTCGCGCATCAGCCGCTCGATTTCATACTCCTTGGAGTACCCATAGCCGCCGTGGATGCGGAAGCTCTGCTGGGTGACCTCTGAGCAGAATTCGCTGGCGAGGTATTTTGCCATGCCCGCGGCGACGTCGTTACGCTCGCCGGAATCCTTCAACCGGGCGGCATTGACCATCATCAGATGTGCAGCCTCGACTTTGGTTGCCATTTCCGCGATTTGAAATGCGATCGCCTGATGTTCGGCGATCGGCTTGCCGAAGGTATGGCGCTGCTGGGCGTAGCGCACGGCGAGCTCGAACGCGCGGACGGCCACTCCACAGGCCCTGGCCGATACGTTGACCCGTCCGACCTCGATACCGTCCATCATCTGGTAGAAACCCTGCCCCGGGGTACCGCCCAAGATGTCGTCGGCACTGGCGACGTATCCGTCGAAGATGAGCTCCGTGGTGTCAATGCCCTTGTAGCCCAACTTGTCGATCTTCCCAGGTATCAGCAGACCGGGCGCCACCTCGCCGAAGCCGGTCGGCTTCTCGATAAGGAATGCGGTCAGATTGCGGTGCGGTGATTGCGCGCCCTCGTCGGTGCGAATCAATGCCGCTACCAAGGTGGAGCTGCCGCCATTGGTCAGCCACATCTTCTGACCGTTGATGGTGTAGTTGCCGTCAGCGTTAAGTGTTGCGCGGGTGCGGATCGCAGCGACGTCGGAGCCCAACTCAGGCTCGGACATGGAGAACGCGCCGCGAATCTCGCCGATTGCCATGCGCGGCAACAGGCGCTGCCGCTGCGCGTCGGTGCCGTGCTGACGCAGCATGTAGGCGACGATGAAGTGGGTATTGAGCACCCCCGAGATGCTCATCCAGCCGCGGGCCAATTCTTCGACGCACAAGGCGTAGGTCAGCAGCGACTCACCCACGCCGCCGTATTCTTGCGGGATCATCAAGCCGAATAGGCCCATCTCCCGCATTTGATCGACGATGGCTTGTGGATATGTGTCGGTGCGTTCGAGTTCCGGCGCGTTGGGAATGACTTCCTTCTCGACGAATTGCCGTACCGTGGCGATGATCTCGGTTTGGAATTCGGTGAGTCCGGTCGTCTCGGCGAGTTTGGTCATGCGGCGCCCATCTCCTTCGTCAGCAGCCGATCGTTTTCACACTGGTCAGTCGGGCGACGTCGGCTGCGCTCAATCCCAACCGCGCGGTGAGCACGTCGGCAGTGTCGCCGCCG
Organism: Mycobacterium sp.; assembly: GCF_049280035.1. GTDB lineage: Bacteria > Actinomycetota > Actinomycetes > Mycobacteriales > Mycobacteriaceae > Mycobacterium. The sequence continues at coordinate 5,087 of NZ_JBAPPI010000701.1, forward strand.
AGTCTCGGCGCCGGTTCGCTTGCGAGATAGCCGTCGTCAAAGACGGTTGGCATCGCCGGCGCAAGATAGTCGCCGAGACCGTCTTGGTGCAGCCGGGAAAACAGCGGATTCGCGGTAACCCGTTCATCTTCGGCAACTTGCGCGAAAGTCCGGTAGCGCTCGAACAATACGCTGGTTGCCGACAGCGACTCGGCGATCTCCTCGGCGGTGTGTTCGGCGAACCAGGTCGCGAACAGTCCGCTGAGCACGTCGCGGTATCGATAGCGTTCGCCTTCGTCGCTGAAGTCGACGCCGAGCGACTCCGCCAGTGCCGCCACGGCTGCATCGGTTCCGGATACCTCGACGAGGTCGTTGAAGTGCCGTCGCGTCAGCGTGACGACCATGAACGCGACGCCGTCACGACTGGTGAAGTCTTGACCGTACTGACCGTAGATCGCGTTGCCCAGGCGTTGGCGTTCGGTGCCATTCACCTGAGGCTCGGTCAACCATCCCAAGTTGCCTGCGGTAGCCAGCGCAACATCTTCCAGCGCGATGCTGATTTTGGCGCCGACGCCGGACTGGTCGCGGCGGCGCACCGCGGCGACGACCGCGAGCGCAGCGTAGAGGCCGCAACAGACATCCCACGCCGGCAACACATGATTGATTGGGCCGGCCTGGTTCGCCGGCCCGGTAACCAACGGAAAGCCGGTCGCCGCGTTGACCGTATAGTCCACGCCGGTGGAACCGTCATGGCGGCCGAGCAGTTGAACGTGGATCACGTCGGCGCGCATCGCGGCGAGCTGCTCAAACGACAACCAGGACAGGCCCGCAGCGTTGGTTACCACGACACCGTCACCCTCGACGACCAATCGCTGGATCAGCTCTTGCCCTTCCGGCGAGCGCAAATCAATGGTGGCCGAACGCTTTCCCTTGTTCAGGCCGGTCCAGTAAATCGACGTCCCGCTTGCGGCCAGTGGCCAGCGACGAACGTCGGATGCGCCGCCGATCGGGTCGACGCGTATCACCTCCGCGCCCAGTTGGCTCAACGTCAAGCCGCACAACGGCGCCGCGACGAAGCTGGATACTTCGACGACGGTGAGGCCGGCCAACGGCAAGGTCATTGCGACCCGACTCGTTCGAAAACCGCGGCCAGGCCTTGTCCCCCGCCGATGCACATGGTTTCCAGCCCGTAGCGCGCGTCCCGCCGATTGAGCTCGCGGGCCAGCGTGGCCAACATCCGGCCGCCGGTGGCGCCGACCGGATGCCCCAGCGATATTCCCGAGCCGTGCACGTTCGTCCGCTCCCGGTCGGCCGCGCCAAAGTGCCACTCCCGCATCACCGCAAGAGCCTGCGCGGCGAACGCCTCGTTTAGTTCGAAGAGGTCGATGTCGCTCAACTGCAAGCCCGCCTTGGCCAGCGCGACCGCGGTGGCGGGTACCGGGCCGATGCCCATCACGTTGGGCGGCACGGCTGCGACACCCCACGACACCAACCGGACCAGCGGCGTTAGTCCGAGTTCGCCGGCCTTCTCCGGTGTCGTCACCAAACACATGGACGCTGCATCGTTTTGTCCGCTGGCGTTTCCCGCGGTCACGGTTGCTTCTGGATCATGTTCCAGCAGAACGGGTTTAAGTTTGCGCAGCGATTCGACCGTGGTGTCGGCCCGCGGGTGCTCGTCGGCGTCGATCAGCTCCTCGCACCGGCGGCTGCGCACCGTAACCGGAATGATTTCTTCGGCCAGGATGCCGTCCTTCTGCGCGGCCACCGCCCGCTGGTGCGAAGCCACCGCGAGTTCGTCCTGCTCGTGCCGCGAGATGTTGTATTGCCGTCGCAGGTTTTCCGCGGTTTCCAACATCCCGCCGGGCACCGGATAGTGCCGGCCGCCGGCAGTGCTGCGTCCGCGGGCCAGCCCGTCGTGTACCCGCACACCGCCACGGGCGCCGCCCCAGCGCATATCGGTGGAGTAGAAGGCGACGTTGCTCATGCTTTCCGCACCGCCGGCGACGACGAGATCGTTGTCGCCAGCGCCGACCTGCAGGCACGCCTGGATAACGGCCTGCAGACCCGAGCCGCAGCGGCGGTCAACCTGCATGCCGGGCACCGTGACCGGTAGGCCGGCATCGAGTGCGACGACGCGCCCGATCGCAGGCGCCTCGCTGCTCGGGTAGCAATGCCCGAGGATGACATCCTGCACCGATTCGGCTGGGATGCCCGTCCGTTCGAGCAGCCCGGTGAGAGCCGCAACGCCGAGGTCGACGGCGGTCTGCGACTTGAACATTCCCCCGTAGCGGCCGATCGGTGTCCGGACCGGTTCGCAGATCACGGCTTCGCGCGTGCTCACAGGTGCCTTCCGCCGGTCACCTCGAGGACGGTTCCGGTCATGTATGACGACAGATCGCTCGCGAGGAACAGTGCGACCTTAGCGACCTCTTCGGGCTCGCCGGCTCGTCCCATCGGTATCTCGGCGAGCTTCTCGTCCCAGATCCGTTGCGGCATGGCCTCGGTCATCGCCGACCTGATCAGCCCGGGCTGGATCGCGTTGACCCGAACACCGAGGTGGGCGAGTTCCTTGGCAGCCGCCTTGGTCATGCCGACGATCCCAGCCTTGGCCGCCGAATAGTTGGTCTGGCCGACCATGCCGACTTTCCCGGAGATCGACGACATGTTCACGATCGCGCCGCGCTTGTTCTCTCGCATGATCGCCGCGGCCTTGCGGAGCCCATTCCAGGTCCCCTTCAGATGCACGGCGATGACCTGATCGAACTGCTCTTCGGTCATCTTTCGCATCGTCGCGTCGCGGGTGATGCCGGCGTTGTTGACCATGATGTCCAGCCCGCCGAACCGGTCGACGGCAGTGGCGACCAGCGCGTCGACGTCGTCAGCGGAAGTCACATCGCAACGCACCGACGCGGCCCTGTCCGCACCACCGAGCTGCTTCGCGGCGACCTCGGTCGCCTCGAGATTCACGTCACCGAGCACGACCCGTGCCCCTTCGGCAACGAACCGCTGCGCGATGGCGAAACCCAATCCTTGAGCGCCACCGGTGATAACTGCGGTCTGACCGGTCAACAACGACACCCTGATCACCGTCCTCTGTGTGGACCCCGAACCCCGGGACATCATCGCACATCATATTTCATATATGATCGGGCCCAGTTAGCCGCCATCCCATTGCCCGAAAGGAGCGTTGATTCAATGTCGCCTGCGGTCGTCGACGACGACGACTTTCAGCAGATCCTCGCGCAAACCCGGCAGTTCGTTCGTACCGTCGTCGTCCCGCGGGAGCAGGAAATTCTGGCCACCGACCGGGTGCCCGATGATCTGCGGGACCAGGCCAAGGACATGGGCTTGTTCGGCTACGCCATCCCCCAGGAATGGGGCGGACTCGGGCTCGACATCACCCAGGACGTCGAGCTGGCGATGGAGTTGGGCTACACCTCGCTGGCGCTTCGGTCGATGTTCGGCACCAACAACGGCATCGCCGGTCAAGTCCTCGTCGGATTCGGCACCGATGAGCAGAAGGCCGCCTGGCTGGAGGGGCTGGCGACCGGAAAAGTCGCCTCGTTCGCGCTGACCGAGCCCGGGGCGGGGTCGAACCCGGCAGGGTTGCGTACCAAGGCCGTTCGCGACGGCGCGGCCGGCGATTGGGTGATTTCCGGCGAGAAGCGGTTCATCACCAATGCACCGGTCGCGGACCTGTTCGTCGTCTTCGCCCGGACCCGCCCCGCCGACGACGCCGGACCGGGCATCGCGGTATTCCTGGTTCCCGCCGACGCGGCCGGTGTGGAGGTCGGGACCAAGGACGCCAAAATGGGACAGGAAGGTGCCTGGACCGCCGACGTCCGCTTCACCGATGTGCGCGTCCCGCCCGGCGCGCTGGTGGGCGGCAGTGAGGACATCGGCTATCGAGCAGCGATGACCTCCCTGGCACGGGGCCGCATCCACATCGCCGCGTTAGCCGTGGGCGCCGCGCAGCGGGCACTCGACGAATCCGTGGCGTACGCGGCCACCGCCACGCAGGGCGGTACCCCGATCGGGAACTTCCAGCTCGTGCAGGCGATGCTGGCCGACCAGCAAACCGGGGTGATGGCCGGCCGCGCCCTGGTCCGTGACGCGGCCCGGCTGTGGATCACTGACCAGGACCGGCGAATCGCGCCGTCGGCGGCGAAGGTGTTCTGCACCGAAATGGCCGGCAAGGTAGCCGATCTCGCCGTGCAGATTCACGGCGGAAGCGGATACATGCGCGAAGTGCCGGTGGAACGCA
>NZ_JBAPPI010000702.1:0-2948 GCF_049280035.1 Mycobacterium sp.
GTCCCGGAGTTTGCGATGCAGAGCGCGTATCACCACCTCTTTACTTTCCAACGCGCTATTTCTCGATGTATTCGCGATGCGTGACGAAGTAAGCCGTAAGCGCTTCCGGGACGTGCCGAATGTATTCTTTTATTAGTGTGAGTATCACTCCAACTATGTGACTAGCTGAAAATCACGGTGCAAAGTGCAACACCTTGATTCGTTGCAATTTTAGAGGTAAAAGCGCGCTCAAATAGTTCGAGCTCAGCGAATGAATCAATCGGCCCGCGCGGCTTGATCGAGCTGCTCCAATCCAGCTGCGCCCGGAACGGTTTGAGTCCAGACTGGCCAGCTCTTCGAGGAGGAAGTCCTAGGTGAACACGGCTGAGAGGGCCCGGACCCCGGTGCCGAGCAAAGACACACACGGTCGGTCAGTTCATCAATGGTTGCGACATTCGGATTAAATTTGTCGGAACCTCACAGCAAATCAGCGATAGTTCAACAGATGTCTACCGAACCTGGATTGTTGAGAATGAAAGAGGTATATGTTGCTCTCCATGAAAGTCGTGGTACCGTCCCGCTGTGCCGTAGGCCACACGGTTGGGTGGCGGCGCTCGTGATTAACCGCTACGGGGAGGATTCATCGCTCTAATGTTGGCCGAGGCTAGATACCAACGGGTGCGCTAGTGGTTGCGACGGACGCACGACCTGCTCCGCCGGCCACCAGTTTGCCGAGCGGGGGCACCAAGCTTAGGCCGGAAACCTACACCAGGCCGTTGCGCGAGCTCGGCAGCTTCTTCGCGCTATCGCTGGACATCCTGGTGCAGATGGTGCATCCGCCCTTCGCCTGGCGTGAGTTCATCCATCAGACTTGGTTTGTGGCTCGGGTGTCGATCCTCCCGACCTTCTTCTTGGCGATCCCGTTCAACGCGCTCGCCGTATTCATCCTTAATGTCCTGCTGGTCGAGATCGGTGCCGCGGATTTGTCCGGCGCCGGCGCTGCGCTAGCAAGTGTCGCGTACATCGGCCCGCTAACCACCGTGGTGATAGTCGCCGGTACCGGCGCTACCGCGATGTGCGCCGACCTGGGCGCTCGCACCATCCGCGAAGAAATCGACGCCATGCGAGTGATGGGAATCAACCCGGTCCAACGCCTGCTGGTGCCGAGGGTGCTGGCGCTCGGGCTCAACGGGTTGCTGCTGAACTCCGTCAACACCATCACCGGCTTGGTCGCTAGCTATTTCTTCTCCATCGACTTCCAACACGTCAATCCCGGTTCCTACACGGCGAGCATGACGCTGCTCGTCGGGCTCACCGAGACGGCCATAGCCTTCGCCAAGGCGATGTTGTTCGGCCTCATCGCCGGCCTCATCGCGTGTTACAAAGGCCTTACTGTGGGCGGCGGTCCACAAGGTGTAGGCAATGCGGTCAACGAAACCGTGGTGTACACGTTCATGGCGTTATTTGTGATAAATGCGGTGCTGACCGCAATCACCGCGAAGGCGACGATGTGAGCGCCGCCCCCGCTGGACAGCGGCTGCCGCGGCTGACGAACACCATGCGCGGCTTTGCCAGCGAGTGGAACCGGCTCGGAAGCCAGACCGCGTTCTACGTCAGGGCCCTGGGCTTCGTTTGGGAAGCTGTCGTCCGCTACAAAACGGAGACGCTGCGCCTGATCGCCAATATGAGTCTGGGTGTCGGTGCGCTGGCCGTCATCGGTGGCACCGTGGTGATCGTCACCACCTTGACGTTGTCCGTCGGTTCACTCGTCGGTATCCAGCTATACCGATCGTTGTCCGATGTCGGGGTGCAGGCGTTGAGCGGTTTCGCCTCCGCCTACATCAACACGCGTATCGGCTCGCCGCTGATCGCCTGTATCGGCCTGGCCGCCACCATCGGCGCCGGTGCCACCGCACAGCTGGGCGCCATGCGGATCAACGAGGAGATCGACGCGCTCGAGGTGATGGGCATCCGCACGATCACCTACCTAGTGTCCACTCGGGTGGTGGCCGGTGTGGTCGTGGTGATTCCGCTGTGGTGCATGGCCGAGCTGGCCGGGTATCTGGCCACCCGGACTCTTGTCATTTTCGCCTACGGGCAGGCTCCCGGGGTCTACGACCACTACTTCCATACCTACCTGCAGCCAACCGACCTGATTTGGTCGTTGTTACAAGTCATCGCCGCAGCAATAGCGATCATGCTGATGCACACCTACTACGGTTTCAACGCCTCCGGCGGGCCGGCCGGCGTCGGTGAGGCGGTCGGTCGTGCGGTGCGCGCGTCACTGGTCGTGGCGGTCGCGGTGACGTTGGCGGTGGCACTGGCCGCCTACGGGGTATCCGGCAACTTCAACCTGTCCGGGTAGCGACCATGAAAAGAAAACCGCGCGACACTCGCCTGCATCCGGCACTCTGGACCTTCATCCTCTTCGGCTTCATCACCGCTCTCATCGTGCTGACAATTGCCGCGTTCAACAGGGACTTGAGGCCTTATGCCAGGGTGACCCTCACCTCGGACCGGTCGGGCCTGGTCATGGAACCCGGCGCCAAGGTGAAGTTGCGCGGCGTCCAGGTCGGCCGCGTTGCTTCGATCCAGCCCGGCGAGCCGGTGAGACTTCAGCTGGAACTGTACCCAGAGCAGCTTAGATACATTCCCGCCAATGTCTCAGCCAAGATCACCGCCACCACGGCATTCGGCGCCAAGTACGTCGACCTGCTCACCCCCACCGACCCGAGCCCGAAGCGGCTGACGGCGGGGGCGGTGGTGCAATCACGCAACGTGACCACCGAAGTAAACACGGTGTTCCAGAACTTGGTCGGTGTGCTGAACAAGATCGACGTCGCCAAACTCAACGCTGTCCTCACCGCGCTGGCCGACGGGTTTCGCGGCAAGGGTGAAGCCATCGGCGAGGCGACCACCGACCTCAACCAAGTCCTGATGGCGATCAATCCCCGCAGCGAGACCATCCG
>NZ_JBAPPI010000703.1:0-3232 GCF_049280035.1 Mycobacterium sp.
CGCAATGGGAGGTCGGCGTAGGAATGGTGGCTGGCGGCGGCCCGATGGCCCGCCTGCCCCAACTCATCGGCCGAAACCGCGCCCTCGAGGGGCTGCTGAGTTCAGAAGACATCCGAGGAGACCAGGCCGAGGCCTACGGCTACGTCAATCGCGCTCTGCCCGACGCCGATCTCGACGCGTTCGTCGAGGCGCTCGCGGCCCGCATCGCGGGCTTCGACAAATGGGCGATCGCCAATACCAAACGCCTCGTCAACACCAGCCTGCCGCCCGACGTCGAACTCAGCGCCAGCTGGGATGCCTGCATCGCGTCGCTTGGACGAACCGCCGCGCAGAATGCAATCAAAGCGCTGATGGCACAAGGCTTTCATAAGCCAGGAGACGTCGAAAATCGGCTCGGCTACTACGTGGGCCAAATCCCACGATAGGTACGAAACCCCGCCGATGAGCTCATGGCCAAGTCGCTGTAGCGGACCTTCAGCGGCCGAGAATGACCATGAGCAATTGGCGCAGCCAGGCGCGAGCGCCGGGCAGATTTCCGTCGAGGATCAGTTGGGTGGCGACTCCGTCGTAGGCGGCGACGACGGCTCGGGCGGTGTCCGCGATGCTGCCAAGGGCCGGGTGTATGTCGTCATCAGACGCGCTGAGGCGCTGTTCGACTGCGCCACGGAGTTGGTCGCGGTGGGTAGCCAACCGTTCGGCGACCTCGGGGTGACGGGCGGCGTGCATCAAGAAGTCGGTCTTGACCAATAACCAGTCACGATCGAGCAGCAGCGTTTGCGAGATCCGATCGAGGGTGGGGGTCCCGTCTGCGGGTTCAGCCGGAGCTGTCATGGCGGTGGTGAGTTGGTCAGCGATCAGCGTGGCGCGCTCGTCATAGAGGGTGAAGAACAGCTCTTCCAGGCTGGCGAATTGAGAGTAGAACGCGCCCCGGGTGTAGCCGGCTTCGGCGCAGACATCCTCGATGCGGGCCCGCCCGAATCCCTTGTCGGCGAAGACCCGGAACGCGGCGTCGAGGAGCCGCGCCCGGGTCTCGGCGCGACGCTTGGTCACCCGCGGCGGTTTGGCCGATGTCATCTGCATCACCCGACGATACATCAAAGTATCTGATGCATTATCGTATCGGATATATGCACGGATGCAGGAAGGGAGCGACCGGTGGACGCTGACGTCATTGTGATCGGTGGAGGATTGGCTGGACTGGTCGCCACCCGCGAGTTGACCCGCCGCGGCAAGAAAGTCGTAGTCGTCGATCAGGAGAACGCCGCCAACCTGGGCGGTCAGGCCTTTTGGTCATTCGGCGGAATCTTCTTCGTCGACAGTCCCGAGCAGCGCCGCATGGGCGTCAAGGACTCGTTTGACCTCGCCTGGAGCGACTGGTCGGGCAGCGCAGCCTTCGACCGCCTCGACGACGAAGACAGCTGGGCGGCCAGATGGGCCCGCGCCTACGTCGAGTTCGCGGCCGGGGACAAACGCGCATATCTCACCGAGCACGGCATGACGTTTCTGCCGACGGTCGGGTGGGCCGAACGCGGCGATCAACGCGCCACCGGGCACGGCAACTCCGTGCCCCGCTTCCACGTCACCTGGGGCACCGGCACCGGCGTCGTCGGACCGTTCGTCAACGCCGCACTGACCGCCGCCGACCACGGGCTGGTGAGCGTTCACCACCGCCACCGCGTCGATGAGCTGGTGTTCACCGACGGGGCAGTGACCGGCGTCCGCGGCGTTGTGCTGGCCCCCGACGACGCTCCCCGTGGGGCACCGTCCAACAGGGACGTGGTCGGCGAGTTCGAACTGAGCGCTCAGGCCGTCATCATCGCCTCCGGCGGCATCGGAGCTAACCACGAAATGGTGCGCCGCAATTGGCCGCAACGCATGGGCACCCCACCGCAGTCGATGATCACCGGCGTGCCGGCTTACGTCGACGGCCGCATGCTCGACATCGCCGACGACGCCGGGGTGCGGCTGGTCAACCGAGATCGGATGTGGCACTACACCGAAGGCATCCAGAACTGGAATCCGATCTGGCCTCTCCACGCGATCCGGATTCTGCCTGGCCCGTCATCCATGTGGTTCGACGCGATCGGGCGGCGTCTGCCCCAACCGTACTTGCCCGGCTATGACACCCTGGGCACACTGCGCTACCTGCGCACCGACCCGGCCATCGCCGGCTACGACCACTCCTGGTTCATCCTCACCCAGAAAATCATCGAAAAAGAGTTCGCGCTGTCCGGGTCCGAGCAGAACCCCGACATCACCAGCAAAAGGCGCACAGCGTTCCTGCGTGAGCGGCTGTTGAACCGCTCGGCCCCCGGCCCGGTCGAGGCATTCAAACGCCACGGCGCCGACTTCGTCGTCGCCAACGACCTCGAATCGCTGGTGGCGAAGATGAACTCCCTCACCGATGAACCGCTGCTGGATCCCACCACCATCCGAGGTCAGATCGAGGCCCGGGACTTGCAGATGGCCAACCCGTACGCCAAAGACGCCCAAGTGCAAGGCATCCGCAATGCCCGCCGCTACCTCGGCGATCGGATCGGGCGGGTCGCGGCACCACATCGTATCCTCGACCCCGCCGCCGGCCCGCTCATCGGCGTCAAACTGCACATCCTGACCCGGAAAACGTTGGGCGGCATCCAAACTGACTTGTCCTCGCGTGCCTTCGGAAGCAACGGCCAACCCATCCCCGGCCTCTATGCGGTCGGCGAAGCCGCCGGATTTGGCGGCGGCGGCGTTCATGGCTACAACGCCCTGGAAGGCACCTTCCTCGGCGGCTGCATCTTCTCCGGCCGCGCCGCGGGGCGTGCCGCAGCCGAAGCCCTTTAGCTGCAAGGTCAGCGGTCAATGCGCAGCCCGTATCCTTTGATACGACGATGCCAAAGTAGTTCGGGATGAAGGGTACGAGTGGTCGAGGACACGCGCGGTGGCACCGGTAACTCTCGACCGGGGCGAGCGCCGCGATCCCAAGCACCAACTTCTGGCCCAGGACGCGCGCGCAGAGCGCAGCCCCAGCCTCCGACCGCCAACGACGACAGCACGGCCCCGCCGATCCCGCCCGATATCGAAGCCAAGCAGCTGGCACCCGAGATCCGGCGCGAGCTCAGCACTTTGGATCGGGCAACCGCCGACGCCGTGGCCCGCCACCTGGTCGCCGCCGGCGAGCTGATCGACGACGACCCGGAAGCCGCGCTGACCCACGCGCGGGCCGCCCGGGCCCGCTCTGGCCGTATTG
>NZ_JBAPPI010000704.1:0-4968 GCF_049280035.1 Mycobacterium sp.
CCGACGGTGTACCGGTACGTGTGCGAGGAACTCGCGGTGACCCCGGCAGAATGCATGATGGTCGCCGCCCACGTCTGGGACACCATCGGTGCGCAATCTGCGGGTTTCAGCGGCGCGCTGATCACCCGCCCCGGCAATGCACTGCTACCAATCCCCGACTTGCCGCAGCCGGCGATCGTCGCCAATGATCTGCGCGATTTCGCCCAGCAACTTTGCGCGTCGTGATGCCGACGCTTCGGCCAACCTCACAAACCGGGCACACCACACGTCTACCGGGTAGATAGCGATTCCGACGAACTCCGGAGGACCCCATGTCTACCGCACCCGCCACGATTTCGACTCGCCACGTCATCGTCGACTCACCTATCGGGCCGTTGACGCTGGTGCACGACGACACCGCCCTGATCGGGCTGTATTACCCCGGTCACTGGACCCGCCCCGACCGGAATGCGTTCGGGCCGCAGGTCGACTCAAACGAGGATCACGGCTTCGATGAGGCCATTGCCCAGCTGGCCGAGTACTTCGCCGGCAAGCGTCGGGATTTCGACCTGCCGCTCAACCCGCCCGGCAGCGAGATGGCACGGCAAGTCTGGCAGCTACTCACCGAGATCCCTTACGGCCAAACCACCAGCTACGGTGAGCTGGCACGCAGGGTCGGAGGCGACATCAGCCCCCGCGATATCGGCGGCTTGGTCGGCCAAAATCCGCTGTCGATCCTCATCCCCTGCCATCGAGTGGTCGGATCCACCGGGAAACTCACCGGATACGCCGGTGGCCTGGATCGTAAGCGTCACTTGCTCGAACTGGAGAAGGCGATACCGGCCTCGCCTGCAACGCTGTGGTAGATGAAGCCGCCGTTTGAGAAGGTCGTCGCGCAGCACGGTGCCACCGTGCTGCGGGTGGTCCGCGCGGTCCTCGGCCACGCTGATGCCGACGACGCCTGGTCCGACACCTTCTTGGCGGCGATGAAGGCCTACCCCGATCTACCGGTCGATGCCAACCTCGAGGCGTGGCTGGTTACCATCGCCCACCGCAAGGCGATCGACATCCACCGCGCCACGTCTCGACGGGCGATACCGGTCGCGGACACACCGGATCGGCCGTCGTGCGACCTCGCCGAGCAACGCGACCTTGACCTGACCGAGGCGGTCGCCGCGTTGCCGACCAAACAACGTCAGGCGGTGGCCTACCACTACCTGGCCGGCCTGCCCTACGCCGAGATCGCCACACTGCTGGACAGCAGTGCGGCCGCCGCCCGGCGCGCGGCCGCCGACGGCATCGCCGCACTGCGACGTGCCCACGCGCACAACCGTATTGACCCATCACCAAAAACGGAGTCCACCAATGACCACAGTTGACCTGGCCGCGCTCTACCCCGTCGATGACGACGACATCACCCGCCTGCGCGGCCGGCTGGCGGCCGCCGCCGACCGCGACGACGTTCTCGATGTCGCGTATCGAACCGTCGACTCACCCGTCGGCGCCCTGCTGATTGCCGCAACACCGGCCGGGCTGGTGCGCGTGGCCTTCAGCAGCGAGGGCCACGACGCGGTGTTGCAACACCTCTCCGATCGCATCAGCTCGCGACTGCTTCGCGCCCCGAAGCGGCTGGATGCCGTCGCCCGCCAACTGGACGAGTATTTCTCCGGGCGCCGCCGCACCTTCGATGTGCCGCTGGATTGGCAGCTCTCCAAAGGATTTCGCCGGGTGGTCCTGAACCATCTGGCGGTCGACGTCGGCTACGGCACCACCGCCAGCTACGGCACCCTGGCCCGACTTTCCGGTTCTCCCAAGGCCGTTCGCGCCGTCGGAACAACCTGCGCGACTAACCCCATCCCGGTCGTGGTGCCATGCCACCGCGTCGTCCGCGCCGACGGCGCCTTGGGTGGCTACCGCGGTGGCCCGGCCGCCAAGCGAGCCCTCCTTGAACTGGAGGGCGTCGCGTGACGTCAGCTCAATCGCTCTGGTTCAACCCGTCGAATTCGACCAGGCACGCTTACATCGCGGGGTAGGGGCTGGCCACAGGCGGAGGCACGCCGTTGCGGACGTTTTGCGTGACCTCAACCGCGGTGCTGATGGCAGTGCGATATGGCAGGGATGGAGCACGGTCTGCGATCCGACCAGCCCGAAACCGCCTGTGACAAGAACCTTCTCGACCATCTTCCCCCTGCGTGCGGTTCGTGCGCGGCGACCGGCTGCGCTGCTCGCTGCTGCGGATATGACATTCTCAGAAATTGAGAGTAACGTATGTCATATCGGCGCGGTGTCACGGATGGGGAGCCGGCATCGCGCCGGTGCAGCAAACTCACATGCAACGAGCGGGGAACCATGAAGGGACACACGGCCGACAACCACGAGATCGCCAAATGGGATCCGGCGTTCACCAAACAGATCGCGAACGCGGTCGGACCGGTGATCAAGCGGTGGTATCGCGCCGAGGTGCGAAACATGGCGAACATCCCGCCGGCCGGTGGAGCGCTGGTGGTGTCCAACCACTCCGGCGGCATGTTCACGCCGGACGTGTTGATCTTCGCCCCGGCTTTTTATGACGCCTTCGGTTACGACCGCCCCCTATACACGCTAGCCCACTACGGCCTGTTCCTGGGCCCACTGGACGGCTGGCTGCGTCGCCTCGGGGCTATCAAGGCAAGCCGCGAAAATGCCGCCGCCGCACTGCATTCGGACGCGGTGGTACTGGTGTTTCCCGGGGGCGACTACGACTCCTACCGGCCCACGTCGGGCGCGAACACCGTCGACTTCGACGGCCGCACCGGCTACGTAAGGACCGCCATCGATGCCGGCGTGCCGATTGTGCCGATCGTGTCGATCGGCGGACAGGAAACCCAACTGTTCCTTACCCGTGGCAACTGGCTGGCCCGCCGACTGGGGCTGACCAAAGCCCAGATAAATATCCTGCCGCTGAGCTTCGGGTTCCCGTTCGGCCTGAGTGCGGTCTTGCCGCCGAACCTGCCATTGCCGGCCAAGATCGTCACCGAGGTGCTGGAGCCCATCGACGTCATCGCTCGCTTCGGCGACGACCCCGATGTCGAGGAGGTCGACGCCCACGTACGTGCGGTGATGGATGCCGCGCTGAAGCGGCTAGCCGGTCAGCGGCGGTTCCCCATCCTGGGCTGAGCGGTGTCCGCGGTCACCGACACGATCATCGGGGCCTTCGACGAATTAGGCAGTGCTGCAGGTCTTTCAACGCAAGGCAGCGCGCTGGATTTGGGGCGGATCACGCGTTGCGCTGACCACCGCTATCAGGCAGCCAGCACCGCGTCCAGCGCCGAATAGAACAGGCCGAGCCCGTCGTCTGAGGGCCCGGTCAACGCCTCCGTGGCGTGCTCGGGGTGCGGCATCAGCCCGACGACACGGCCGTTGGCTGAGCTGATGCCTGCGATGTCGCGCAGGGAGCCGTTCGGGTTGTCGTGGTAGCGGAACACCACTCGGCCCTCACCTTCCAGCTCGTCGAGCACCTCGGCAGAGGCCACGTAGCGACCCTCACCCGACTTCAACGGAATCAGCAGGTCGGCGTCAAGCTCGAACCGCGACGTCCACGCCGTCGTCGTCGACGCCACCCGCAGCCACACATCGCGACACACGAAATGCAGGCCGGCGTTTCGGGCAAGCGCGCCGGGCAGCAGCCCAGCCTCACACAGCACCTGAAAACCGTTGCAAATCCCCAAAACCGGCAACCCGCGGCCGGCGGCGGCGATGACTTCGCCCATCACCGGGGCGAACCTGGCGATTGCGCCGGCCCGCAGATAGTCGCCGTAGGAGAATCCGCCCGGCACCACCACCACGTCGACACCCTTGAGGTCGGCGTCGGCATGCCACAGGCTGACGGCCTCGGCGCCGACGACCCGCGCCGCCCGTGCGGCGTCTACGTCGTCGAGCGTCCCGGGGAAGGTGATGACGCCGATACGGGCCGTCACTGGGATTCCCGGCTTACTGTCCAGTCTTCGATCACGGTATTGGCCAATAGCGACTCGGCGATCTCGGCAAGTGCCGAATCGTCGACACTGTCGTCGACTTCGAGCTCAAACCGCTTGCCCTGCCGCACATCCGAGATGCCAGCATGCCCAAGCCGCCCCAATGCACCGACGATCGCCTGACCCTGCGGGTCGAGAATCTCGGCCTTCGGCATCACGTGCACAACCACCCGGGCCACCCGCGCTCCTCCTACTTATCCGGTTTGCTCGGACCCAACTCTACCGGTCGATTCCCGGACTACCGTGCTAGCACGAGCCGATGTAGGCCGCGCACACGGGCGACGTCATTGCGTCCAGAACTTGGGCGTCAGAGATCACCGGCCAAGGCACCTGCGGTGGCTCCGACGACCACAGCGTCAGTTCGCTGATGGTGCTGTTTTCCGGGTGCGCGACAAGATAGGTGCGCATGATCACCGGTCCGCTGATCACCGCGGCCAGTCGGTTGGGTTCGTCGAAGGTGACGGATGGCGACTCTGCCGCCGCCCCCAGTTGGCAACCGCGCAGCGCGGCTGCAGCCACACCGAACACCGACAACGCATTCTGGCCGCCGCGCGCCGTGTCTCCTCGCCAATGCAGGACTTGGGCCTGCAACTGCCACTGACCTTGCGGGTTGGCCACGATCGCCCGGCCGGCGACCGCCGAGTTGCGGGTGTCCTGCGGGAAGGCGGGGGTCGCACACACCTCCTCGAACCGGAACCGCGGCGTCGCCGTCCCGGTCATCGGTACCGCCACCCCGGCTAGCGAGGGCCAGCGGTATGTCGAGTTCATTGGTATTGCCGACGACGAGATCCATGCCGTGTCAGGGATCCGGTCGCACACCGGCGGGCACGTCTCCTGGTCAGCGTGGGCGGCGACCGACGACATGCACCCGACGACCAGGCCGCCCGCGATCAGCACCGTCGCCAGCACTACCCGCATGCCAGGCACCCCATGAGCGCACAATCGTAGACATGCAACTCACGCATTTCGGCCATTC
>NZ_JBAPPI010000705.1:0-2046 GCF_049280035.1 Mycobacterium sp.
TACCACGCCTGAATCGCGGGCCTGCCACGGCTGGCGGTGAACTCCCGCCCCCTGGACGGTTTGCGCGGGCTGCATTTCGTTGGTTCAAGGCGTTGATTTGTCTCACCTCTTAATCTTTGAAATTCGGTCTTATTTATCGGGCGAATCGGCAACCGGCGGGTCTGGTGTGACAGGATGGGCGGCAGTTGCAGTATGGCTACCACAACGTTCATGCGGACCTACACTTTCCTGGTCAGTTTGACCGTCCACACTCAAGGGGGCTAAGAATGCCGCTGACACCCGCAGACGTCCACAATGTGGCGTTCAGTAAGCCGCCGATCGGCAAGCGTGGTTACAACGAAGACGAGGTCGACGCCTTCCTCGACCTCGTAGAAAACGAGCTGACCCGGCTCATCGAGGAGAACTCTGACCTGCGTCAGCGGGTCAACGAGCTGGACCAGGAGCTGGCCAGCGCCGGAGCCGGCGCCGGCACCAGTGCGCAAGCCACCCAAGCCATTCCGCTGTACGAGCCCGAGCCCGAGCCCGTCAAGCCGCCGCCGCAGCCCGCCCCGCAGCCCGCCCCCCAGCCGGCGGCCGGTGTCAGCGAAGAGCAGGCGTTGAAGGCGGCTCGGGTGCTCAGCCTGGCCCAGGACACCGCCGACCGGCTGACCGGTACTGCCAAGGCGGAGTCGGACAAGCTGTTGTCCGACGCGCGGGCCAATGCTGACCAGATTGTCAGCGATGCGCGTCGTGAGGCGGAGACGACGGTCGCCGAAGCCCGACAACGTGCCGACGCGATGCTGGCCGACGCGCAAACCCGCTCCGAGACCCAGCTGCGCCAGGCCCAGGAGAAGGCCGACGCGCTGCAAGCCGACGCCGAGCGCAAGCACTCCGAGATCATGGGCACGATCAACCAGCAGCGCACGGTACTCGAGGGTCGCCTCGAGCAGCTGCGCACGTTCGAACGCGAATACCGCACGCGGCTGAAGACATACCTGGAGTCCCAGCTCGAAGAGCTTGGCCAGCGCGGTTCGGCGGCGCCGGTCGATTCCAGCGCCACCAATGAAGCCGGGTTTAACCAGTTCAATCGAGGTAATAACTAGCTCGGCCGAGGGCGGTCGCTATCCTGCAGTGTTGGCGATGTTGCCCCTTCGGCTGGAGGTTTACCGATGCTGATAAGTGCGCTGGTCTTAGCGGTAATAGGCCTTGCCGCGTTGGTGTTCGCCGTTGTCACCAGCAATGAGTTGGTGGCCTGGGTCTGCATCGGTGCCAGTGTGTTGGGAGTGGTGCTGCTCATCGTCGATGCGCTACGGGAACGTCAGCGACGCGAGGTCGGCGCAGCCACCAAGACATCGAGCCCGGCAGAGGGACATGAGCTTGGTGGCGAAGAGGCCGCCGACTATCCCGAGAACACCGTCGGCGAGGGCGACGACGCGGCTGCACCGGAGGATGCGGGCGCGGAGGCGGACGCACCAGACAGCGTCAGCGACGACCCGACTCGCTAGGACTCAACCGCCGAGGGCGGCGTGGCGAGCAGCTCGCGGACCTCGTCATCGGTGACTTGATGGAAGTCGGCGAAAACCTGTCCCACCGCCTCGAAATCGTCTGGCATGGTTGCGCATACCACTTCGTCGGCTTCCCGAGCCAGCTCCTGGCAGGCTGATTGCGGCCCCACCGGCACAGCGACGACTATCGATTCTGGATTACTCGCGCGCAGCGCGCGCACTCCGGCGAGCATGCTCGCACCGGTGGCAATCCCGTCATCCACCAAAATCACGGTCTTGCCGCGCGGATCGGCGACCGGCCGGCCGCCGCGATAGGCACGCTCCCGCCGGTCGAGCTCGATCGTTTCGCGGTCGATGACCTCGCGCACCTGCTCGTCGCTGATGCGGAGACTCGACACCACATTGTCGTTCATGACGACGCTGCCGCCGCTGGCCAGCGCACCCATCGCCAGTTCCGACCACCGCGGCACGCCCAGCTTTCGCACCAGGAACACATCCAGCTCGGCGTGCAGGGCCGCGGCGACTTCCCAGCCGACCGGAACGCCGCCGCGGGCCAGCCCGA
>NZ_JBAPPI010000706.1:0-1693 GCF_049280035.1 Mycobacterium sp.
CGTCCTCGCCGCGGTGCAGGAGACGGTCGAGCCGCCCGCGCTGATCGGTTGCATGGCCCAAGCGGTCGTCGCCGGCCGCCACGAGATGGAGGACGAGCCCGCGGTGGCGGTGTGGCTGGCGTCCGGCCTGGCCGCCGAGACGTTCCGGCTGAACTTCGTCCCCACCAGCTCGGGTGGCCTGCTCGCTGGTTACCGATTCGACCAGACCGCGCACGATCTCCACCTGCTGCTGCCGGACCCGTACACATTCCCGTCGAGCCTGCTCATCGAGCACCTCAACACCGACCTGCCGGGAAAGGCCGCCGTGGTGGGCGGCCTGGTGAGCGGTGGGCGGGGACCGGGCAGCACGCGGCTGTTCCGCGACCACGACGTGTTCACCTCCGGCCTCGTCGGCGTGCGCCTACCCGGCATGCACGCTGTCCCGATCGTGTCGCAGGGCTGCCGGCCGATCGGCCACCCCTACATCGTCACGGGTGCCGACGGCGCCGCGATCTCCGAGCTGGGTGGGCGACCGCCGCTGCAGCGGCTGCGCGAGATCGTCGAGGGGCTGCCGCCCGACGAGCAGGCATTGGTCAGCCGCGGCCTGCACATCGGGATCGTCGTCGACGAGCACCTGGCGGCGCCGGGTCAGGGCGACTTCCTGATCCGCGGCGTGTTCGGCGCCGACACCTCGACCGGGGCGATCCAGATCGGCGAGGTGGTCGAGGTCGGCGCGACTGTACAGTTCCAGGTCCATGACGCGGTGGGCGCCGACAAAGACCTGCGCCTGACCTTAGAGCGGGCGGCAGCCGAACTGCCCGGACGTCCGATAGGCGCGCTGTTGTTCACCTGCAACGGGCGTGGGCGGCAGATGTTCGGGGTCGCCGACCACGACGCGGCCACCATCCAGGACCTGCTCGGCGGGATTCCGCTCGCCGGTTTCTTCGCCGCCGGAGAGATGGGCCCGATCGCGGGCCGCAACGCGTTGCACGCGTTTACCGCGTCGATCGCGCTGTTCATCGACGACACGAAATGAGCCAGCACGCCAGCGAGGCAGCCGCCCGGCGCGCTTCGCCAGGTCAGGCTTGCTTGAGGGCCTCAATCGCCAGCGTGATCGTGACCTTGTCCCCCAGCATCGTGCCGCCACCTTCGAGCGGCAACTCGCCGCCGACTCCGAAATCCTTGCGGCTCAGCACAACCGAGGCGTCGAAGCCGGCGACTTCGCCGCGTCCCACGCCGGGATTGACGCCGTTGAACACCAGCGTCATGGTGACCGGGGTGGTGACGCCCTTGAGTGTGAAATCGCCGTCGAGCACGTAGTCGTCCCCGTCGGCCCGCACCGCGGTGGACACGAACGTCGCGGTCGGGAACTGGGCGACGTCGAAGAAATCGGGGGCCTTGATGTGCGCCTCACGCTGCTCGTTGCCGGTGTCGATGGAGTTCACGTCGACGTTGGCGGTGACGGACGGGGTGCCGTCTTCGGCGACCGTGATGGCGCCGCTGAACTGGTCGAATCTGCCGTGAATCTTGCCGACCATCAGATGGCGCACCGAGAAGTTGATTGAGGAGTGGATCGGGTCGATCGCCCAGGTCCCGGCGGTGAGCTTTTGGACACCAACGGCTGTGGTCATGCGGATTCTCCTTAAAGTGAGGCTAACCGGTACCACCCGGCCAACCGGACCGTAGTCCGGATTATTCCCCGCCGGCGCGATGC
>NZ_JBAPPI010000707.1:0-22154 GCF_049280035.1 Mycobacterium sp.
CGTCGGTGACGTCGCGCGCCACTCCCAGCGACGGCCGACAAATCCACACAAGGACAACCAGTCGGCGTCAGTCGAGGTCAGAGTCAGACCGCCACCGGCAGTGACGCACCCCCATGCTCTCTGTCGACATCGCAGTCCAGCGCCGGCCGGTCACAGCCGGGGAAGCGGCAGGTCAGATCCCGGCAGCGGACGAAGTCTGCCAGCGCCTGCGAGGGCGTGTAGCCGGCCTCGGGTGCGGCGTCGCCAGGATGAACCAGCGGGACCAGCTTGGCTGACTTGGCCAGCTCGGCGATCACCTCGGCGGGGATGAGCGCATCAGCGCCGAGCATCGACCCCGCCGCCGGCGCGCTGCCATCCATGCTGGCCTTTTCGGCGACGACATGAACCACCACCGCACCCGGCACCGGTGCCCTGCCGGCGGGGCAATCGGGTTGGCCGCAGCCACAGGCCAGCCGATCGGCTCCAGCGGCTAATGCCCCCATCGCATCGGCGCGACGCTGGTTGCGGGTACGCGGATCACCGGCACATACCGTGGCGGCCAACGCATCTAGCCGCGCGTCCACGGCATGGGCATCGGTGCTCAACAGCCGGCCGAACACCTCAGTCAGGCCGTCGCCGCTGTCCCAGATCGACAACTCCCGATCGGCCTGGCGCTCCCGGCGCCGCCGGACCGCATCACGATCAGCGCGGGCCACGATGCGGTCCACCTGGGCGGCCAACCGGCCCCGCGTCAGCGCTGGCCAGCGCGGCACCGCCACCGCCAGCTGCGCATCGACAGCGGCCAGCACCTCAGCATCGGTGATCAACTCGGTGCGATAGACAATGGTCTGAAACGTCCGATAGTCGATGTCACCGGCGACCAGCAGGGCGCCCACCCGCGGCAGCCGCAACCGCATCGTCCGCGCGTAGTCCAGGTAACTGGCCGCCAGCGCCTGAGTGATACCCAAGGCCGCAGCCACCTCGGCGGTGATCGCCTCCTGGGTGTCGGTGCACCACGTCTCCCGCTCACCAAACCGACGCAACCACAACACATCCAGCTCATCGATCACGGCCAGCCGCTGCCCAGCCGCCCGGTTTTCCGCCCGCGCGGCGGCACGCAACCGCCCGATGACCTCGGCCGACGACCCTCTATCGAACATACATTCGAGTATGCCACGGCCCCCCGACAAAACAGCGCCGGTTGCCGGGCGTGCGTTAATGTTGCCTTCAGCTTCGATCCACTGGGCATTGGACGGCGACCCAACACCGTCGCCGAATACCTGATACGCCAGGCTGAGGTCGCCGCACGATGCGTATGACGTTTCCGCCACCGCATGAGCGTACTGCGGGTCGGCACCCTGCCCCTGTTTATTGGGCAGAGGTCTAGTTTCTAAGCGTGTTCTCAGGTAAGGTGCGCGACATGCTGTGAGGTGCATCGCGGCTGCTGGTCTATCAGAAGGATTGAACGGCCATGCAACAACCACTTCGCCCCTATGCCATCGCTGGAGTCGCCCTGGTTGGTGCAAGCCTGATCACCGTCCCCCCGGTCGCACCGCCGCCACGGAACGTTCAAGTCCGCGCGATACAGCTTGTTGACACCGCAGATTCGCCGCTGGGGGACGGCACGGCGTTAGTCTTCGGCCCCAGCGGTGTCCCGATACCGCCCCCGCAATTCCTGGATGCCGCCGACACGCTGTATCTGCAGCCACTCGGCTTCACCGGCACCGCCCAATCCGAGTTCGAACCTAATGGGGCGTATCCGCTGACTGGTGTCAAAAGCCTGGGATTCGGCACGTCGCTGGGTCAGGACCAGCAGATCATGGCCTCGGATGTTGAAGGCCAGATAGCCGCCGGAGGGGTGAGCCCCGGGAATCCCGTCGTGGTTTTCGGCTACTCGCAGAGCACGGATGCCGCGTCGCTGATCATGTCGGATCTCGCCCAACAAGGCGTGCCCAGTGACGATGTGCACTTCGTGCTGGTCGGCGATCTTCAAAATCCCAACGGCGGGTTCCTGAACACCTTCGATTTTCCGGCCGGGAACACCTCGGCCTTCACCGCTTTCGACGGCCCCTTCCTACCCGCGACACCATCTGATCTCTATCCGACCGACATCTACACCCTCGAATACGACGGTTTCGCCGATTTCCCGCACTACACGACCAACCTGTTGTCGGACCTCAACGCCGACGCGGGGGTTTTTTTGGCGCACTTCTTGTATCTGGATCTCACCCCCCAAGAGATCAACAGCGCGATTCTGTTGCCGGGATCTGAGGCGCTCACCGGGGTAGGGCTGACCGACTACTACATGATTCCCAACGACAACCTGCCGATATTGGAGCCGCTGCTGTTCATCCCGGGAATCGGACAGCCGCTCTATGACCTGCTGGAACCCGACACCCGGATTCTGGTGAACCTGGGCTACGGCAGCATCACCGAGGGCTGGAATCAGGGGCCGGCGAATGTGCCCACCACTTTCGGGCTATTCCCCGACATCAACCAGACGCAACTCTCCGACGCACTGAGCAACGGCTGGCAGCAGGGAGTCACCGACGCCCTGCACGCTATTCAGAACCCGATCAGCTACCCAGACCAGCTCGCGCCGTTGCTGCCGTTCGCGAACTCGTTGTACACAATTGGGTTTGCTCCGGAGAACCCGTCGTTTACCGACGTCGTGGATGGTTTGCTCAAGCTCTTCGCCTTCCCGGTTTCAGACGTGACGCTAAGCTCGCCGCCGGCAGACATCATCAACGACATCAGCAGCACGCTCTCGTACGAATATTCCTCGACGCTCCCCTTTGCAGACGCAATCAATGTGTTGCTCACCAGTCTCCCGGCATACGACGCGAACATCTTCACGGATCAGCTCGACGCCGGTAACTTCCTGAACGCGATCCTTGATCCGATATCCGCCAACACCGCACTGGTTCCTTACGACCTCATACTCGGCGCCGCACCCGCCCTGATCGCGACCCTAGGTACCGCGGTCAACCTTGCGGAGTTGTTCTCGTAACCGCCCACCGCGGGCGCTTATGTGGCAATCCCCTGAAACCAGCATCATCGCGTTGACTTCGCGAGCTGGAGGACGGCGTCGGCGATCTCTTCGGGACAATCTTCCTGCACGAAGTGCTTGCCCGGCAGCAGGATAGCGTCATCGAGCCCGGCCGCCAGTTGCGCTTGGACGCCGTAACGGCGCCACGTCAGCATGCGATCGCGCACCCCCCACACAACCTGCACCGGATACGGCTTGCCGCGCAACGCCGCCAGATAGTGATGTTGTTTGTCGGCGGTCGCCTGGAAGCCCCGCATGATTTGCAGGAAGGCCCGACCGCCGTCGTCGCCGAGCAACAGCGGTACATAGCAAGCGATTTCGGCAATCGGCACCCGGCGAGTTACCCCGAGGGCCCGCATCAAGGCCACGAAGATCCCGGGTAGCTGCATGGATTTCAGCCACGCCTCACCCACGACCGGATGCGCAAACGGCTCCATCACCCAGGGCCGGTGAAACGACTCGACGGCAATAGTCGTGTTCAGCACCGTCAGGGATCGAACACGGTCCGGCTCGGCTGCGGCGACCTCGAGACCGATCGGACCACCGATGTCGTGTACCACCAGGTGGAAGCGATCCAATTCCAGTGCGTCGATGGCGGATCCGAGCCAGCGGCCCAGCCCGGTCCAGCTGTAGTCGGCGTGCGCGGGACGCTCGGCGAGACCCAGCCCGGGAAAATCGACAGCGATACCGCGCAGTCCGCGGGCCGCTAGCGCGGGCACCACCTTGCGGTAGAGGTAGGCCGAAGCGGGCACCCCGTGCACGCACACCACCGCCTCCCCATCGCGAGGACCCTCGTCGAGCACGAATGAGCCGATGCCGCCGGCGGTGAACACCTGGCCCGATGCGCGGTACCGTTCCAACAGCGGCGTCGTCACGCCGTGGCCAGCCGTAGCAGTTCGTCCACCGACCACTGATCGTCGGCGTGCTCGCCGTACTTGCGTGCAACTACCGCGCCGTCTGGGGCGATGAGGAAATCGGCCGGCATGCCCAGGTGATTCTCCGTGGGCCCCAAGCTGCCGGCGAGTGATCGCGCTGATCGCGCCTGCCGCATGCTTCGGCCGACGGCACGCGCCACGTCTCGGTTGAGCACCCCGCGTATGGAGTTATGCACGCCGAACTCGTCGTAAAGCTTGCGATCGGGATCGGCCACAACGGCGAAGGGCAGGTCGGCCTGGTAGCGGCGAAGCCGGTCGGCGGAGGAATGAAAAACCACCACCTCGGCGACGCCGGCCGTGGCGATTTCGTTGTGCCGGGATGCCACCTCGTGCATGTGCAGGCTGCAGATCGGGCAGCCGGCGAACCGTCGGAACTGAAGGTGCACGAGCCCGTCGGCGGCTGGAAGCGCGACCGCAGCACCCTCGATCGTTGTCAACGTGCGCGCCTTGACCTTGTCACCCGTGTTCAGCACAGCACCCTCCGTTATTGAGTCGATCAACTCCGTACCTTGGATCTGAAGTATTGAGTAGACTCACTTCAAATGTCAAGCACTACCGAAGCCAGCCCCCGGCGCCCCGGACGCCCCGCGCAGTTCGACCGTGAGAACGCGCTCAGCGCGTTGCTCTGGCTGCTGTGGAGCAAGGGCTACGACGCGGCCACCCAGGAGGAGATGCTCGCCGCAACCGGGCTGTCCTCATCAACGCTGTACCGATCGTTTGGCACCAAGGCCGACATCCTGGAGGCGGCATTGGCGCGATATCTGGCGTGGGCCGACGAAATGTTCGCCCCGCTGGAGCATGGCCGCCGGGGGGTGGCGGACGTGCACGCGTTCTTCGACCACATCCGAGCACTGCTCGACGGACCCCTGAGCAACGCCGGATGTCTGGTGTGGAACACGATGCAGAATGCGGTCAACGGCGACCCGCGCATCAAGACCCTGACCGAACGACACATGCAACGGCTGCACCGGGGATTGACCGCGGCGTTGCAGCGTGCCGTCGACGCCGGGGAACCACTGCCGTCGGCGCCGGAAAGTCTTGCCGACGCCCTGCGCGCCGGGGTGGTAGGCGTACAGGCACGCGGGCGGGCCGGCGAGATCGAGGACGCGATCACGCTGCTCGACGGGCTGCGGGCACTGCTGGGCCGCCGTGAGCCTTAAGGCGCAGAGAGCCGGTTGTGAGGTAGCCCGCAATCGGCACTACGACGGGGCCACTGTGCAACGTCAGCGGTTGCTCAGCGTGGCGGCCGTGATCGCGGGCGCTGTCACGGCGGGCTTCGGCGTCATGCAGTTGATATTCAGTCACAGCTTCGGGTACATCGGGTTTGTCAACCTTGGCACTGCGGCCCTCTACGCGGTCATCCCATCGTTGTATCGATTCGGTGAGCTGGTCGCGCCACTCGCTTTGATCATGGTGGCCTATCTGTCGATGACCTTCGTGTGCTGGCACTTAGGCACCGGCACCGGCGTTCAGTTCTACTTTCTGATCACAGCCGTGGCAGCTGTGATGGTGGTCGGCATCGAGCGCATCGGGCTGGCCATCGCAGTCGGTGCCATCGGTGTAAGCCTTGTTATCGCACTCCAATTCACCGTCCCGCGTGATACCGGCGCTGAGCCCGCATGGTTCGTCACGGTGGGATTCGTCGTCAACACCATCGCGGCCGGTGTGCTGGCAGTCGCGATGGTCTGGTACGGGCTACGGCAGATCGCAAGCGCTGAGGCGGCGATGGAACAGGAGTACGCGCGATCTGAAGCACTGCTGGCCAACATCCTGCCGGCCACGATTGCCGAACGCCTCAAAGACCGCTCCGGCTCGCTCATCGCCGACAAATACGACGACGCGTCCATCCTTTTCGCAGACATAGCCGGCTACACCGAGCGGGCCAGCGACACCTCACCGGAAGAGTTGGTCGCCTTCCTCGATACCCTCTTCACCAGCCTGGATGCGCTGGTGACCCGGCGCGGTTTGGAGAAGGTCAAGACCAGCGGCGACGCGTACATGGTGGTCAGTGGCGTCCCACAACCACGTCCCGACCACCTTGAAGCACTGACCGACCTCGCCCTTGACATCGCGGATACCGTTGCCGGACTGACTGATTCGCGCGGGCGCGCCGTGCCGCTGCGGATCGGCCTGGCCAGCGGACCCGTGGTAGCCGGCGTCGTCGGCTCGCAGCGGTTCTTCTACGACGTGTGGGGTGACGCCGTCAATGTCGCATCGCGGATGGAGTCCACTGCGGCTGTCGGACGTATCCAAGTGCCGCAGTCGGTTTACCAGCGACTCAGCGATCGCTTTGTGTTCGAGGAACGCGGTGATGTCGACGTCAAAGGAAAAGGCGTCATGCACACCTGGTACCTGGTCGGCCGAAACGGTCAGCGCAAGCAGGGCACTGCGAGTCGAGAAAGCGCCGCCACGGGTGCTTAAGGCTTGAATCCCAGATCGTGCAACGCATCTATGCAGCCGCTCATCCAGTCGGCCGGATTGGGAGGTTGCGGCCCTCCACTGATCTCGAGTTGGCAGACCGTGCCGGTGTCATAGCCGCCCTGTTGCATCTCGTTCTTGAGGAAATTGCGATTCCTTGGATCCGAGTAGAACGCGTGCTCGGTGTTGTAGCCGTCCTGATATGACGGGCTATGGGTGGGGGCCAGAGCGCAGTGGCCGGCGGGGCACTCCGGACCCGCGCCAGCCAGTGACGCCGAGCCAATCGCAGCTGTGGCGAGACTTGCCGCGACGAGAGTCGCACGGAAGAGCATGCGTCCAATTCCTCTGTTTGACACTTCTGCCCACAGAGTATGCACCCGCCTCAACTGGCAGGGCTGCCGACCTCACCCGCGAGCGCGCCGAACCTCGACCAGGTAGGCCGCCCAGAGCCCGACCGTCAGCAGCTCAGCGACGAAGTCAACCACCGCGTGCGGCGACGGCTGCCATCCTTGCTCGGAAAACGCGAAAAGCCCGACGGTGCGCGACAACGCGAACGCAACCAGTGAGCCACCGGCCAGCATGGCCGCGGCCCACCGAAGCCACGCCGGCCCGCCGAGAAGGATCAGCGCCGCGACGGCGAACGAGACACTGGCCTGCACCACGAAGGCAGTGCCGATCATCGGAATGTGGCGGTAGCCATGGATATAGAGATAGGCATGGCTGATCCCGCTGATGGCCAGTGCCACGGCGATACCGATTCGCATGATGACTCCGGCGAACGTCATTGCAGTGTCCGTTCTTTCAACGCAAGAGCGCTTTGGCCTCGGGTGTAGCTCACCTCGCGGATGCCCAGCGCGTCATGCAATTTACCGGCCGGCAGGGTGACCGGCTTGGGCGCCGGGCCATCACCTGGGTGTGGCAGCGGATATGCGGTCGTGGTTCCGCTGTAGAACGTCACGTTGCCTTCGGTTTTGGAAAAAACCTGGTGCACATGGCCGTTGAGGCAGGTGACTGACGAGAAGCGGCTTAGATGACTCAACGCCTGGGTGGCATCGTCGGTGCCCCAGCCCCAATCCGGATACATGGCGAACAGCGGGATATGGCTGAACACGATGATCGGGGTGTCACTGGGGAGCGGCGCGACGTCTTTAGCGATGAAGTCCAGCTGCTCGACACCGAGGTGCCCAAGTTTCTTCAAATTGAGCGTGTTCACCAGCGCGATCACGTGCACACCGGCGATGTCGAAGCTGTACCAGCCATCACCGCGGGTTCCAGCGCCGAACACGCTTCGGTACTTTTGGCCCGCATCGTCGACCGAATCGTGCTCACCCGGCACAGTGAAGACGTGCGGCGTGCGCAGCCCGGTCATCATCTGTTTGGCCTGATCGAACTGCTCGGGGGTGGACAGGTGGGTGAGGTCACCGGTGTGAATGACGAAGTCGGGTGGGTAGCCGAGGTTGTTGATCCGATCGATCGCCTGGTCGAACGAGCCGGCGACATTCGGATTGGCCTTGCCGGAGAAGCCGATGTGGCTGTCGCTGACTTGAGCGAATCGCAGGGTGGGCCGGCCTTGAACCCGCGCGGCTTCGGCGGTGCCGGCGACGTGGGAGATGACTTCGCCGCCGACCACCGCCAGGCCGACTGCTGCGCCGAACCATGCGCTGTGCCGGATGAGCTGGCGGCGGCTCATCGCGTGCGGAGCGTCGGTCATTGCGTCACAACCACGGTGGCGTGCATGTACGGGTGGATCGAGCAGATGTAGTCGAACTTGCCCGCGGTCGGGAAAGTGTGGGCGTACGTGGCCTGCGAGGCCATTCCGGGTGAGTGAAACGACCCATCACTCGCAGCGATCGTGTGGGGTTCTTCATCGTGGTTGGTCCAGGTGACCGTGCTTCCCACCCGGACGGTCAGCGTCGCGGGCACGAAGGCGAAGTTGTCAATGCTGACCGCGTCGCCTGCTACCGGCGCTGCCGGTAGCGGCGGCGACGCCGCGGAAGACCCCGTGCCCGCCGGAGCACCCGGCATCGACGGCATTCCGCTCATGCCCGGCATTCCCGGCGTGGCCCCGCTGACCGTGCCGAGGGTCGCCGACGGAGAAGTCCCCGATGGCGCCGATGAGCATCCTGCCAGCAGCAGCACTGCCAGCAGCACAACACGCGCGCCCTGATGTCGTCCGGGCATAACGTTGCACCTCCATCGGTCGGCGAGGACCCAAGAAACTACGCACTGCCAACAGATAGGGCGGTGGGTTACAGGACGTCAGGTCGGCTCGTTGGGGCGCGGCGGAACGAATACCTCGATTACGCCATCCTGTTCGCGAACCATCAACCTGGGCAACGGCTTCGGCGCGATCGGCAATTGATGGGTCAGCACCTGGCCGGCGGGGGAAAACGATGTTGAATGGCACGGGCAGCGCAGCCGGTCGTCGGGCGCGTCGAACCACAACCGGCAGCCCTGATGGGTGCACACCCCCGACACAGCTTCGGGCTTGCCGTTGACACGGCGAACGAATCCGACAACCGAGCCGAGGTCGAATGGGCGCACGACGCCGTCGGGCACCTCTGCGCTGGCTGCAACCCGCTGCCAGCGCCCGATGTTTGGGGTGAGTTCGCCGGAGTTGTACTTGTTGTCGCCGTCGGCGACCTGCCCACTGTCGATCAGCGCTCGATCGATTGACACCGCCGCCACCGCGGCGGCCGCGGCAGCCGACGTGCCAACGATGACGTGCCTGCGGGTCGCCCCGGGTTTTCCCACCGGCTGTGCGGTGTCATCCATTTGCGCGGCAAGACGGTGGCGCAGATCGCGGAGAAATTCCTCTCGCGGCGCGTCACTGCCCAGCCGTGCTGCCTGTAGATCGATGGCCGTTCGGATTTGCGCGGCTTCGAAGTCATCGGGCCGGAACGGCTTAGGACGACGACCCCGCAACAGATCGTCGACATACCTGCGCAAGCCGCGCGCGTTCATGGTTCGTCCTTCTCGTTGACCTGTGCGGCCAGCCGCAATGCCCGATGCTGTAGCACCTTGGCGTTGGCGACGCTGACCCCGAGTTCGGCAGCGGACTCTTTGATCGAACGGCCTTGCAAGAACCGCAGTTCCAAGACCCGCCGATAATTGTCCGGTAACCGCTCGAGAACCTTGGCGACCCGCTGGGGAGCGGTGCTGATCGCCTCGTCGCCGTCGGGCGGTTGCTCCATGTCGTCGTCGATCGAGGTGATCTCGCGTCCCAGTGTCTCGCGCCAATGCGCGGCCAATACCGTTCGCGCGGTGGCTCGTAGGTAAGCACGGACCTCGCCGACGCTTGCCGTCAACCGCAGGGGTCGCAGCGCAGCGAGGAAGACTTCGGCGGTGAGGTCCTCGGCATCGGCCCGGTTGCCCACCCGGGCGAAGATCGTGCGATACACCCAGGTGGCGTTGTCCTGGTACACAGCCTCCCAGTTGGGGTAGCCGCCGTCTTTCACCACCCGCAAGGGACGCGGGCCGACGGGTTCGCCGTGTGCCGTCACATATCGCCTGCCTGTTCTTCAGCGCGTGGCTGCGCCACAGAATAGTGCCCTGTCACAGGTCCATACCGACTCGGGTTACACCGCGGCTGGTTAGGCCTTGATCGCCTCGACGAAGTAGCCGCGCGGCGCCCCGGGCATGCTGAGCGAGTCCACGTCGTGGCCTGGACACGTGCGCGGACTCCCGTCGGGCGGGTGCGGTGACTCAAGTGCCGAGCGAAAGTTCCTATCGGACAAGGTCTATCGCCACGATGACCGCGGGATCGTCGGGGCCTAGTCCTTCGGCTTGCAGGGCTTGGCGTTCGTTGTCATCCACACGCCGACGTCGTTGTTCGGGACTTCGTCGCGAGGCGGTTGCTCCACCGCGATGGTTTAACCCGAGCACCGGACAGTGGAGCGCACCGCTCCAAGAATCCGCCAAGGCGTCTACCGCAGCCTTAAGAGAGGCATATGATCTCATCCCCCGGATACAGCTTTATGCTGCGGCTCCGGGAGCTTAGGGGGTTGGGGCGATGTGGCGGCAAACTGTCAGGGTTCGGCAAGTTCCAATTCGTCGCCTTTGTTCTCGGGATACCGATAGCGGTCGTCACGGCCGTACTTTGCACGATGGCAAGCCAGCAGGTTACGGCCGCTGTACAGACCTTCCTGGGTGTCTACTTCGCCTACATGGTGGTTGGGGTTGTCCGCGGCTCACGAGAACCGCAACCTCGCGCAATCAACCGGTGCTGAAGTGGCCGGCCATCTTGGTGGGGCTCCTCGCGTCGGATGAGTTGCTTCGAGGCTGGATCTTTCCTGGTGGCGCTGATCGCCTATGAGGCGGTCGGGTGGGCGTACAGCGGCGTCGGCCATCTGCCAGCCCTTCCGTGGGCATAGCGGTCCAGAACTCCGATCATCACAAATCCACCAGGCTGAATCGAGGCCACGATGACTGACGAACCGCAGGAGGCACCGACCCCGCCCGCAGCCGGCCGGGCGGCTGTCCCACAACCCCGAACCGGTGACTATCCGCCGCACCAGCAGCACGTCGGCGCCCAGCCAAGTGAACTGCCGTCGTACGGCCAGCCGAGCGAGGGCATCGCCGTGACCACGCACATCTTCGGGTTCGAGACAAAGTTCATCACACCGAAGATTTTCGTCGACGGCGACGAGATGCCCGCCATCCGGTGGGGCCGCACGGTGGTACCGGCGCGGCCAGGCCAGCACCACGTGCACGTCCACCTACCGCGACCGTGGCTTTCTTGGCCCGCGCCGCGGCAGATCGGGCCAGCCGACACCGTTGTCGAGGTCGACCCTGGCAGGCTGGTGGAACTCGAATATAGGGCGCCAGTGTGGCAGTGGAGTCCCGGCTCGCTCGGCGCGGCACCCCAAAGTCACAACGGCGTCCGCATCAGGAACAACGTGAATCTTCTCGGCGCGCCCCTGATCATCATGATGCTCACGAATAGGTGGTTGGCTTGGCCGCTCTGGTCTGTTGTTCTTGCCGTCGGCATGGTTGCCGTCCAAGTGGTCGTAATTTTTTGGCGGCCGGGGGCCCGGATCGCCGCGATCGTCGCGATCCTGGCCGCCGTGGTGGGGTTAACAGTTATCTATCACAGCGGCGCGCGCCGATCGTCCACCACCTCGCAGCCCTCCACCACGGTCACTCCTGTCGCGTCGGCCGCGCTGGAGGGGCTGTTGCTCAGCCCCGACCAAATCAACACCGCCATGGGCGCCACCGGGATTACGGTCAAGCGAAACATCGCCGCGATGCTCGACGATGCCAGCGCACACGTGCCGGACAAGGCATGCCTACCCCTGTTATTCCCGGCGCAACCCGCGGTCTATGAGGGCAGTGGATGGACCGGCGTACACGGCCAGGGGCTCTCCGAGCCCGGGGGGATTTTGAATCATCGTGTCTTTCAGTTTGTGGTGTTGTTTTCCTCCGCGCATGATGCGGGCGCGTTCTTCACTGCTTCCGACCAACGCTGGTCGGCTTGCGCCAACCGGCAACTCACGTTCACCGCGGCGGGCCAACCCGATCAGGTGCGCACCGTGGGGCCAGTCTCCAATACGAACGGCACCCTGAGCGCCACCACCCAACCCCTCGGGGGCGGCAATGATTTGTTGACCTGTCAGCGGGCGCTGACCGTGGCCAACAACGTCGCCATCGACGTCAGTGTGTGCAGCCACAGCCAGTCCGATGCCGCGGTCAACATCGCGCATCAGATCGCCGCCAAAGTACCCATCTAGACGGGCCGCCGGTTGTGAACTGCACCAACGCTGGTGCGCGGTACTGGGATTGAATTTGAGGCACGCGAGGGCACCTCCCCTGTTGTCGTTTTTGCGAGCAGAATCGCTTACGGCTGTGGTTGATTGGTCGTCGTGCCGGAGTTACCACCACCTGGCAGCCGCGGCACAGCCGGCTCTTCCCGCAGAGCGGGCACAGGGTTTTCGTGTGGAATCGAGACATGTTCGTGTGAGCATGCCTTGAGCAACCCGCCGGCGGCACCGCAACTGGCACCGGTGATGAGCACTGTTGCGGGCATCACTGCGAGCAGCAGAACCTTACTTCTCGGGATTCGTCGCTTCGGTGCTCGTGTCACCATGCTTCGCCTAACTAGCGGGAGAGAACGCTGCTGTCTGGGTAGCCAGCAGTCAAGCAGCTTTGCTGCGAGAAGTCACCGCTTTCTTCCAACGCCACGCGCGGACGATTAGGCAAACGCGGCCACCAGAACCAGCGTCCCAGAAGCGCCACCAACGACCGCATCAGGAAAGTCCGGACGATCAGCGTGTCCAGCAGCAGCCCGATTCCGACGGGTATGCCGACTTGCTCGATGCTGAGTACCGTGCTGCCGGCCAGGGCGAACATCGTGATTCCGAAGACGATGCCAGCGGTGGTCACCACCCCGCCGGTACCGGCGAACGCGCGGATGACGCCGGTGCCGATCCCGGCCCGGAGTTCTTCGCGGATCCGCATCGCCAGCAGCAGGTTGTAGTCGGCCCCGATGCCGACCAGCGCGATGAACGCCATCGGCGCCACCGCCAGTGCGTTCGCCGTTACTCGCGCACCTGGCGAGTGACGAGGCCTTTAGTGGACCGGGAATCGATGATGCACCGGGAATCGACGTGCTCACCTATGCGCTCGTCGCCGTAGTACACGCGATACCCCTCGATGACTGTGTTGTCGCCACCTGAGTGCTCTTGAGTGACACTCGTTGTGCCGTCCGCCGTTCGCGTGACGGTGAACCACTGACCGGACTCGGGATGTTGGATCGTGTCGCCCTCCTGGATCTCGGCCAGCGGCACCTGCTCTGTTGCATGTTCCGAACTCATTACGCCTCCCGGATCGTCGGGGTGGTTGGCCGGGTCCGGCGATCACCTTAGGATTCTCCCGCCAACGGCACGGGTCAGTCCCGGCTTTACCGCTGCTGCCCGCAAACTCTCAGGTCGGCGAGTTTCGATCGAGTCAGTCGCCGCCGTTATCGTCCGTTGCTGCCACCGCAATTGGGGTTCGCCGGCTTTGACGGCCATGCGCAGGCACTGACGTCGGTCGTGCTACCGGAGCCTCCTCCGCCGAACACGCCGTAGGTGTCGCCCTGGGTCCCGGTGTAGGTGGCGCCCCCGCTTCCTCCCCAGCCACCTGAACTCACGACGGTCACCACCCAGCCCTTACCTTGCAGCGCGGTCTTGTACGCGTCCAGAACGTCGGTCCCCGATCCGTTGACCAGGAAATGGATGTGGATGCCGTTGTCCGGAATGGAGGTAGGGCCGTCGGTGCGCTGAGTGTTCGCCGGTGTGGGTATCAGCGATTGCAATTGCGATGCCGTGGCCGGCGACGTTGTCGTGGTGCCCGAGTTAGAAGAACTGCCGCAAGCCGGCGCGACGAGACCGATCACCATCGCCACGGCTACCGAGATGTAAGTGTCGCGGCTCATGCTCGCTACCTAGATCCCTATCCAGACCCACTGCCCATGGCCGCCATCCCAGACCGGGCGGAGCTGCAGCTGCTGCGCCCACGGCGGCGGTGGAGGGGGCGGCGGGATGTCCGCCGGTGCGAATGACGGCACATATGCCGGCTTGGGTGCGTACCAGTCGGGCGGGGGCGGTGGTGGTTTGCACTCGTTGGTCAAGACGTTGCGGGAAAAGTTGGGGTCGCATCCTGCCCAGCTGACTCCCGGCGTCGCGACCATCACAGCCGCCAACGGAAACAACGCGACCGCAACACCTGCGGCCAGACGGCGAACGAACCTCGTCACGCAGGCCTCCCGAGATGGACCCGTCGGTAGA
This sequence comes from Mycobacterium sp., assembly GCF_049280035.1. Taxonomy (GTDB): domain Bacteria; phylum Actinomycetota; class Actinomycetes; order Mycobacteriales; family Mycobacteriaceae; genus Mycobacterium. Next base: position 14,148 of record NZ_JBAPPI010000707.1, read on the forward strand.
TATTGGCTTGCTTGAGCTTATGCCCTATTACACCGCGTGGATAACAAAGTCGCCGATCCATGAGACATCAAGGGCTGAAATCTTGTCGTCACGGGTAATGATGATGTCGATACCCGTGTATCGCGGCGGTTCGCCTGCGGGTCCAGAACCCCAGTCAACACGTCCGCCGTCCTGTACTGCTATCGGCGCGTTATGTGGGGTGTAAACATAGCTGGGATGGCTGGCGCGCAACTCACCGCAGATTCTGTCGAGTGCGTCGTGCCCGTGGTACTGGTCGATAGGTAGGTTGACCACGCAATCTTTGGTGTATAGCTCCTCGATAGCGGAGCGTCGGCGCCCGGGATCGCCTTCACCAAAGACTTCCTGCAGATTACGCAACAACAGCGTTTCGATGATGTTCGACATAATCATTCCCTTGGTTGGAGGCGAACCGCGCTTACCAGGACTCCCCAGAGCCTTTGCAGCCTAACTGCATTCGTCGTCGATTCCGGGTGGTCATGCTCGCAGGCCGCAGACGCTGCGATCCAGTCGGGCAACGTCCACGCGACCGCAAAGGTTCGAAGATAGCAGATTAGGCGAAGGCGTTCTCGTCCACGGATGTGCCTGAACATCGTTGCAGCACAATTGGTTTCACCGAACAAATGATGGTTTCGGCCCTTTCCTAGGGTTGCCCTTTACTGCTTGGTGCCGGTCCAGTCCCATTTGCATTCATCGGTGATTTGTTGGCCGTGGATGACGGTGCGGCCGCCTTCGTTGACGAAGGTGCCCGAAGTGGTCGTTCTTCCATCCGGTTCGGTGACCGAAAACGATCCGTCGGCGTTCACGGTGCCAGTGGTAACGCCATAGGTCAGCTGATTGCCGTGATGCGTGATGGTGAGTGTGGAGTCATGGTACAGGTATAGATAATCCCTTCCGGCGCAGATAGCGCTCAGGTTGTGCCGCAGATAGGTGCCGTCGATATCGTCCAGCAGCGTATGTCCGGTCGTGGACGGCGCGCTCGTGGCAGGCGCGGGCACGGGTGCGGCGACCGGTTCGGTGTGTGGGGTGTCGTTGGTGCCGGTGGTGCCGGCGGGCCGGTTGAAGGGCTGTCCGGTGACGATGTCGACGAGGACGAAGTTGGTGATAGCCGCGGTGGTGGCTAGGACCTCGGCGAGAGCACCGGAGCGGTAGCCGGGCCATGGTGCGCCAACGAGATTCGGCGCGCCTCTCAACGCGACCGGTGCAGTGAGGGGGCTACCACTTAACCCGCGGACGCGGGGCACCCCGTGGGCGTCGACGAGCACCGCGGTGCCCGCTTCAAAGACCGATTGCACGGTGGTGGGGTGGGCGCCGTCGAATCCGTGGTTGGTGATCCGGCTGTCCAGCCGCAACGCCATGGGGGTGAGTTCGTGCAGGTACGTGGGGATGTCGGCGACGGTAAGCGGGCGTCCGCCGCTCCAGTACACGGTGTTGTCGGTGTTGAGCGCTTCGACAAAAGCGCCGGCCTGGGCGGGATGCGCGCCATAGAAGTCGATCATCTTGTCCCGGTCGACTCCGGCGTTGTTGTCGATGCCGCCATAGAGGCCGTCGCGGTCGGCGTGCACCGGCTGGGTCTCCACGGTGGCCCCATCGCCTTGCGGCTGCAGGGTGGGCGGCGGCTGGGTGTTGGTCGGCGGCGGCACGGCAGCGGGCGGCATGAACGCGTTCGCGCCGGGTTCGGTGGCCCCGGTGAGCACCAACTCCCCACCGCTCGCCTTGGAATGACAAGACGTTACGCCGCCACCTGCCGCTGCGATGAGTAGGACCACCACCGACGCGATCAACCAGTTGCGCTTCGACCGGGTCGCCGCTGCGATGATTGCTTCCCGCATTTTGCTTTCCTACCGCGTCTGGATTCCTGAGTTGGAGATGGTGAAGCCGCGGCCCGAGGCGGTGGTGCAGGTGACACCGTCGGTTTGGGACACGCAGGTGAACGGGCCGTGGTTGGCGCTTTGGCCGTAGCCAAGGGTCGGAGTGCCGATCCCCGGGTTGCCCTCGCAGCCTTCACCGGTGCAGGGTGTCAATGTCCCGTCAGCGGACAGGTGCACAGACTGCGGCGGCGTGAAGGTTTGGCAGTAGACGATGTCTTCCATCTCGCAGCTGATGTTGCGTGTCGGGGATAAAAAGGCATACGTATCCGCGGTGGCTAGTGGTGCGAAAACCACTGCGGCGGTGGCGATTCCCGGTCCTATTAGTGCGATCTTTATCATGCTGTTGTTCATCGTGTCTCCTTTGATGTCAGTAGTGCTTAGGCGCCGCAGTAGTAGTTAGTGGCGTCGTTGCTGTTGCAGAACGGGAAGCCCTGATCACCGCCCGCTATCGAAAGCTGAAGTCCCTTTCCGCCGCCGACCAGCTTGATTGTCACCGGCCCGCCGATGGGATGTTTTGGATCTGAGGCAGCGGTGATGGTCCCGGTAGCGGTGTCGCCGGATACCGACGTCAGCGTGAAGTCCACGGTGCCTGTCTTGCCGCAGCCAGCCGCGGGTGCGTCGGGACAGGTCGATGTGTCGGCATACGTCTCGTGGCCGTTGCCGTTGGGTTGGATGTTCAGGCCTTCCTCGTGGGCATGCCAGGAACCGACGAACGGGGCCAGCCCGGGTACGTCGGCGGCAGCCGATGGCGCGAAAAACAGGGCAGCGATTGCTAATCCGGCCAGTGCGATCTTGTTCATCTTTTTATTTCCGTTTCTACGAATCAGAACCGATTGACGGTGGTATCGCTGCCGATGAACATGCCGTGCCCCGTGCCGTCGTTGGTGAAGCGAATACCGTCGCCGCCCGCCACGACGGTCCAGCCCTGGATGTGATAGGTCTGGCCGGGGACGAGAGTGTCAAAAGGGGGATGGTTGTAGCCGACGCCGATGTTCGCGCTCCGGTAGCTGAATTGTCCTGCCGCGGTGACGAATGCCTGATCGTTGTCCGCCGAGGCTTGGACGAAACTGCCCTGGCAGATGACATTGGGGCCGACCCCCGGATCGGCGTCATCGGAGCCGATCTCGCAGAGCATCTGTGGCGTTTGGGTTTTCACCTTCGCGTCGTGCCCTGCGGTGGGATCAGCGCTGGCCATTGGTGCAAATGCTAGTGCCGCGCAAGCGATTCCGACTAATGCAATCTTCCTCAAGTCACTTCCCGTTTCCTGTCGTTGTTAGCGGCGCTTGGGCGGGCAAACGTGCTTTCACCGTTGTGTGGTGGCGGTGCGCAGGCCACTCTCACGGGTAGGGTGCTCCGGACGTCTTGGAGGATTCTTGGAAGATTTGTTGGCGAATTGTTGCCGCGCACCGCATTGCCGGGCTGTGCACCGTCACCGTGGCTCGACGTCGTTGAGCCAGCGCTGCAACCAGGAGTGTGTTCATTAGCTCACCGTCTTGGTCACCTGGATGGCACGGTTTGCGGGTGGCCGTGCCGGTAACGGAATCACCGGAATCGCCGGGGCAGTTGGGCGCATCAATCCGCACACAGATGCCGCCGAATCGCCCCATTGACGATGCTCTGAAATTAAAATGTTGGAGATCCGACGGTACGCCCGCCTAGAGACTTAGCATGCGGTTTTGGAGAAATTTTAATGTAACTTGCTGGCGAACCACTGAGCTGATTTAGATTGTCTGGCTTAACTAATCGAGAATCGAACTAAGTTCGTATGATCCCTTTCTCCGACGGCATTCCGCCACGCCGGTTCCCGGTCGTCAACGTCACGCTGATCGTCGCGAACTTCGCGGTGTTTCTGTTCTATGAGTTACCGAACCAAGACGCGGCGATTAATCAGGCGGCGTTCTATCCATGCGATGTCACCAACGCCTGCCACCTGGGCATACCTTGGGTCGTCAGCTGGATCACGTCCATGTTTATGCATGTCGGTTGGGCGCACATCCTGGGCAACATGCTGTTTCTGGTGATCTTCGGCAAGAACGTGGAGGATGCTTTCGGGCGGCTCGGCTATCTGGCCTTCTACCTCGGCGGCGGACTCGCCGCCACGATTACACAGACCGCGGTCACCCTGCTCTTCGGCACGGCGGCCGACGCGCACGAAGCGAATCTGGGCGCCAGCGGCGCGATCGCAGCCGTGCTGGGCGGCTACATCGTGCTCTATCCCAAGTCGCGCATCTTGACGCTCGTCGGCTGGATCCCGTTACGAATCCCGGCGTGGTTCTTCCTCGGCTTCTGGTTTGCGCTCCAGTTGTTCCAAGGCAACTTCGCGCTGGTCCACCCAGACAGGACCGGTGGCAGTGGTGTTGCATTCTTCGCCCATGTCGGTGGCTTCGTCTTCGGTGTGGTCGTGGTGCTAGTCATCACCGGCGCCAGACCAAATTACCTCCGGCCCGACGACCCAGCCCAAGGACGACGGCGGGCAGGGCAAGACGACCCACCGCCTACGGGCGACAGTGCTCCAACGCACTCCTAGCGCGCCAGCGGCGGCGTCGGACAGCCACGCGGCTAGCTGCCCGAATGCCCAACGCTGCGCCGGCCGGAACCGTACATGAGAGGGCCGCGCGTCCAACACCGGTGAGGATGACGAAGAACGCCAAGCCCTGCACGGTGAAGGACTCGACCCTGACGATGCGGCGGCCATCGGGGCGATCGACCTTGTCCGATGGGAACTCGCTCGGTAGTTGAGTCGCCGCACGTGCGTCCGTGCACTGCGTGCACGCGACCACAAAAGCAACAAAGTCGCACAGGTGGGCCCATGAATTCTAGAACTGTCTCAAGCGCCGCTACGACCTGGCAGAGGGCAGGAGAATGCAGTCTTAAATGGCTTAGTTCACTGGCCTCGAGGTGTTTCAGATCCTGGGCGGCACCATTCTTCCAGGATGTTCGGCGGCGCGGGCCTGGATGGAGCAGGCGCCGCGCTAACAGCGAGACGTGAAAGGCTCAGCTCATCCAGGAGGCCGGTCCGCCACCGTTGAGGTGCGGTGGGCCCTGAGGTGGCAACTAGGCCCGCCTTTCTCGGACTAGCCGTACTGCCGAATAAGTCCCCACAACTCGTCGATCGTCTTGCCTAAGTTGTTGACAACGAACAGCTCGCGGTGGCCGTCCCGCGTAACGACCGCGAGCCGCTTGCGTAGTCCTCCGCCGAAGAAATGGCCGAGGTTCACAGGCTCAACCTCGAACGCTTGGATGTCGGCCAGCCGGATGGCGACATTGTTGGCGGCCAAAGTGCGGTCGAACCGGTGAGGAGAGAACGTGAGCGTGTCACCGGCGACCCTGAGCTGGCCCCCCACGGCGCGCCCCGCGGATGACGTATGGTTCGCGCGCGTCTCCCAGCGTGGCGGCTGCCGTTCGGTCATGGTCAGGTCGCCGGTCGGGGTGCCCAGACCCACGGCCATCAGTACCAAGCCGACCACGAGGAGCATGACCCCGAGGAGCAAAAGAACATGGGCGAAAGCAAAGGTAGGGACGAGGCTAGGGAGGACGAGCCCGAGGACGATAAGGGCGATCGCGGCGATCAGCGGCCACTTCGGCCGTCGGCGTGGGCGCTGCTCCGACGGCGGTGGCGGTGTACGGATCTCAGTGGACGGCCGGTCGGCGGGTCGGGGTTGTTGGACAGGCGGCCGGTCGGGTGGGCGTTGTTGGGTCGCGGCGACGTTCAGGTCGGCGGGCTGTTGCCGCACCGCGTCCGGCGCAGGCGGGGGTGGCACCTGATCCTCACGGCGGGCGGGTGCGGGTGTGGTCGGGGGCGCGTCGGCGAGCAGGGTGGGTGCGCTGGGTGGTGCCAGCGGGGCGGTGATGGCGTCATGGGCGGCGTTGTCTAACTCGACGGTGGTGGCATAACGCTGGTCGGGGTCTTTGGCCATGCCGGTGGCGATCACCCCGTCGAGCTGTGGGGGCAGATCCGGTTTCGCGGTGGACGGTTGTGGAGGTGGGGTGTTGAGGTGCGCGGCGACCAGACGCGCCATGTCGTCACCGGCAAAGGGTGTCCGACCAGTCAGGCATTCATACAGGACACAGGCCAGTGCGTAGATGTCGGCGCGGGCATCCTCGCCCACCTGGCCGCTCAGCCGTTCGGGCGCGATGTAGTGGAACGTGCCAATGGTGTTTCCGGTCTTGGTCAATCGGGTTTCGTCGGCGGCGCGGGCGATCCCGAAATCAATCAGGTAAGCGAAGTCGTTGCGGTCGAGCAGGATGTTGGAGGGTTTGACATCGCGGTGCAACAGACCAACCTCATGGGCGGCGTGCAAGGCCAAGGCGACCCCCTCGATGATGCGCACCGCCCGCGCCGGCTCAATCGGCCCCTCGGCCAGCACGGCCTCCAAGTCGCGGCCCTCGACCAGCCGCATATTCACATACAAGCGGCCGTCGATTTCGCCATAATCGTGGATCGGGACCACGTGCGGGGTGTTCAACCGCGACGCCGCGTGTGCTTCGCGGCGAAACCGCCGCTGAAACTCCTCGTTGTCAGAGAAATGCGCGGGCAAGACTTTGATGGCGACGATCCGGTCGGTGCCGGTGTCGTGAGCGCGCCACACTTCGCCCATGCCGCCGCGGCCCAACAACTCGATCAGGCGGTAGCGACCAAACGGCGTGCCCTCCACCGGCTCACCATACGCAGCCAGCCACTTCAACGACGGGCAAACCCGCTACCGCCCTTACCACGCGCAGGGTTCGGTCTTCGGCCACACCGCGTACCCGACTTGCCATCGTTTATCAGCGGAGTTTGACCGCACGCGCAACCAGTTACTAGGATGTCCTAGTAACCCACTTTCTTCGCGTATCCGAGGGCACCCATGACCGCACAGATCACCCACTTCATCGATGGCAAGCGCACGGCCGGGCAGTCCGGTCGCACCGCCGAGGTATTCGACCCCAACACCGGCCAGGTGCAGTCGTTAGCACCCATGGGCAGCAAGAGCGAGGTCGATGCGGCGGTGGCGTCGGCAGCCCGGGCGCAACAAGAGTGGGCGGCGTTCAATCCGCAGCGCCGGGCTCGGGTGATGATGCGGTTTGTCGATCTAGTCAACCAGCACATGGATGAGCTGGCCGAGCTGCTGTCACGCGAGCACGGTAAGACCTTGCCTGACGCACGGGGTGACATTCAGCGTGGTATCGAGGTGATCGAGTTTTGTATCGGCATCCCGCATCTGCTCAAGGGCGAATACAGCGAGGGCGCCGGGCCGGGCATCGACGTGTACTCGTTGCGCCAGCCGCTGGGCGTGGTCGCCGCGATCACCCCGTTCAACTTCCCCGCGATGATTCCGTTGTGGAAGGCCGGTCCGGCCCTGGCATGCGGAAATGCGTTTGTGCTCAAGCCTTCTGAACGCGACCCGTCGGTGCCGGTGCGGCTGGCCGAGCTGTTCATCGAGGCCGGTCTGCCACCCGGCGCATTTCAGGTCGTGCACGGCGACAAGGAGGCCGTCGACGCGATCCTGACGCACCCGGACATCGCCGCGGTCGGGTTTGTCGGCAGTTCAGATATCGCCCAGTACATCTATTCGACGGCGACGGGCACCGGCAAGCGTGCGCAGTGCTTCGGCGGGGCGAAAAACCACATGATCGTGATGCCCGACGCCGACCTGGATCAGGCCGTGGACGCGCTGATCGGCGCCGGCTACGGCAGCGCCGGGGAGCGGTGCATGGCGATCAGCGTTGCGGTGCCGGTCGGCGAGCAGACCGCGGATCGGTTGCGCGCCAGGCTGGTTGAGCGGATCAACAACCTGCGGGTGGGGCACAGCCTGGACCCCAAAGCCGACTACGGCCCGTTGGTCACCGAGGCCGCACTGACCCGGGTGCGTGACTACATCGACCAGGGTGTGGCCGCCGGCGCCGACATCGTCGTCGACGGCCGCGAACGCACGAGCGATGACCTGGCCTACGGGGACGCGAACCTGGAGAGCGGCTTCTTCATCGGCCCCACCCTCTTCGACCACGTCACCCCCGACATGTCGATCTACACCGACGAGATCTTCGGTCCGGTGTTGTGCATCGTGCGCGCCCACGACTACGAAGATGCGTTGCGACTGCCGTCTGAGCATGAGTACGGCAACGGGGTGGCGGTATT
>NZ_JBAPPI010000708.1:0-8193 GCF_049280035.1 Mycobacterium sp.
TTCTTGATCTCCACCGGGCACGGCGCCGCCGCGTGCATCACCCGTTGCAGGCTGGACAGATCATACAAATTACGCACTGTATCAGGCAGTTTCAGCATCCGGGTGAACATGGCCGGCACGAATTGACCGTGGGTGACCTGGTGGCGCTGGATGGCATCAAGGCAGCCTTCGGGGTCAAACTTTTCCATCACGACCGTCGTGATGCCGCCGGCCTGGACGCTCATCGACCACACCGACGGCGCAGTGTGGTACAGCGGCGCCGGGCTCAGATAGACCGCATCCGGGTGCATCCAGAAGCCGACCAGCGCCGACATCATGCCGGGCGCTTCGGTGGGCGCGACGTGCGGCAGTTCGCGCTTGATCCCCTTGGGCCGGCCGGTGGTTCCCGACGAGTACTGCAGCAGATCGCCTTCACGTTCATCGTCGATCGGCGTATCCGGTTGATCCGCAACGCATTCCGGGTAGCGCAGCCAACCGTCGAGGTCAGCCTCTTCCTCATCCAAGGCGATCAGCAACATTGCGGGCAGGCCACCGGGGAGGTGCTCGGCGAGGTTCTCGCACGTCTTGCGTAGCGCGGCCGACCCGATTATCGCCTTCGCCGCGCTGTTGTCGACGATGTAAGCCGCCTCCGGCGCGGTCAGGTGGGTGTTGATCGGCACGTAGTACAGGCCACTGCGCCGAGCTGCCCACATGACGGCGTGGATGTGCTCGTTGTTCTCCATCAGGATCGCGACCGCGTCGCCTTCGACCAGACCGGCGCGGCGAAAGTAGTGCGCCAGCCGGTTGGCGCGGGCTTCCAGCTCGTCGAAGGTCACGACCGTGCCGGACGGATGGAGGACGATGGCGGGCTTGTTGGCGCCCCCCTGACCGGAAGTGTGCACGCGAATCTGCATGCGCAGACTGTACCGCCGCCAAACTTGACAGGTGTCAAGGACCTGGTCAGTCGTTGCCGATAGTTATCGCGCGGGCACCTGCTCGGCCTGCTGATGCGGGTGCCCGCCGTGACGCTTGGCGCGACCGGCGAACGGCGCCAACAGCGTTGGCGCCAGTTGGCGGCGATTAACTACTAGCGCGATGACAGCCACCGCCGCATAGACGGCACTGAGCAGAATCCGGCCTTCGGTCGAAGTGATCGGGAATTGCACGACAAACAGGCCGAGCAGCGCCCAAGCGGCCCGGCGGCGGAACCGAAGACCAAGGATCAGCGCCACGCCCATCAATGTCTGCCCGGCGGTAAGGACCATCTCTTCGATTTGGCGGCCGTCCAGTTGAATCGACGAGCCTCCGCCCCCGAGCATGAATGCCACCGGCAAAGACCCGACCAGCAAGGTCCATTGGTTGACCTTCGACGAGATCAACGTCGCGATCGCGAACGCGCCCTTGCCTCTGGCCGCGAAGATGGTGGCGATGATGAATTCCGGTGCCTCCGAGGACAGCGGCGCCAGCCACTGCACCAGTAGGAAGCGATCGACGCCCAGCTCTGTGCCGGCGTCGATCAGGCTCTCGGCGAACGGCTTTGCGCACGTGACAATTACCGACGCGGCCAAGATGAACAGCGCGGACACCACGATGCGGCGGGGCCGGTCGGGAAGGGCTCCCAGCGCCGCGGCGGTGCCGACCAGTTCGGGTTCCTCGACCTCGCCGCGGCTCAGCTTGTACAGGTAGTAACCGAACCAGCCCAGCAATATCACCCCGAAGGCGATGTGGATGCGCCCGGTCGCGGGCACCAGGAAGGCGGCCACCCCGGCGAACATCAGGAAGCCGATCTCCACCCGGTTGCTGACGTCGAGATCCAGTTCGCCGACTTTGCGGCCGGTGGCCCGTCGTGCCACCAGCACGCTGACCAAGACGACGACCGGCCACCCGAGACCCATCAGCAGCCGATTCGAGCCGGTCATGTTCGCCGCGGCGTATTGGGTGTACTCGGGCACATGGCCTGCGGTGTAGGCGTAATACAGGTCGACGGCGTACTCGGGCAGGACGGCGATGACACCCAGCACCGCTACCGCCAGACCGCCCGAGACGTCGATCTGGGCGGCTTCTGCAGCCCACGCCAATAGGAAGCTGGCCGCAACGACGGCGGCTCCGTAGGTGATTAGCCCCAGGATCGGACTTGGATGAATGCCGAGGACGCGCACCACCAGGGCCGGGCAGATGATGACGGCGACAATCGCAAGCGGTCGAAACAACGACGGCGCCGGCTCGGTAGCGATAACAGCACCGGGGGCAGCCGTTGTCATATCCATATCGCCTAGATCGTCGAAGCCGGGAGGGCTTACTTCCGCCCCGGATCGAAAGATACCGTCCGAGCGGGGATCCAGCAACATAGTCGAGCTACCAATAAGTCGAGCGTCGTGGCTTAAATTTGCTGGTCAGCGAGCCCGTAACGGGGAGTTCGGCTAACCGACACTTAGGATGTGGCTACCCTGCAGCAACCCGGTCCGCTGCGCGCAAAACCCCGGGTCACTCGACCCGGGGTTTGCTTGGTTGACTAGTCGGCTTCGGCCAGTCGCTGCTTGAGCGCCTCGAACTCGTCCTTGACGCCGGTCGGGAGCTTCTCGCCGACGAACTCGAACCACTCCTCGATCAGCGGCAGTTCCTTGCGCCATTCGCTCGGGTCGACCACGAGCGCTTTATCCACATCGGCGGGATCGACATCCAGCCCGTCCAGGTCCAGATCGCCGGCGGACGGGACGACACCGATCGGGGTTTCGTGGCCGCCGGCCTTGTGCTCGATGCGGTCGACGATCCACTTCAGCACCCGGCTGTTCTCGCCGAAGCCCGGCCACAGGAATTTGCCACCCTCGCCGCGGCGGAACCAGTTGACGAAGAACACCTTCGGCAGCTTGGACTCATCGGAGTTCTTGCCCAGATCGATCCAGTGCTGGAAGTAGTCGCCGACGTGGTAGCCCAGGAACGGCAGCATGGCCATCGGGTCGCGGCGCACGGTGCCGACCTTGCCCTCGGCGGCGGCGGTCTGCTCACTGCCCATGGTGGCGCCCATGAAGACGCCGTGCTGCCAGTCCCGTGCCTGGGTCACCAACGGCACGGTGGTCTTGCGGCGGGCGCCGAACAGGATGCCGGAGATCGGGACGCCCTGTGGGTCGTCCCACTCGGGGGCCAACGTGGGGCACTGCGACATCGGAGTGCAGTACCGCGAATTCGGATGCGCGGCTTTGGTTTCCGTCTCGCGAAGAACCCAGTCGTGGCCCTTCCAGTCGATCAGGTGATCCGGCTCGCCCTCCAGGCCCTCCCACCACACGTCGTCGTCGTCGGTGAGGGCGACGTTGGTGAAGACCGTGTTGCCTTTGGCGATGGTGCGCATCGCGTTCGGGTTGGACTTCCAGTTGGTGCCGGGCGCAACGCCGAAGAAACCGAACTCGGGATTGACCGCGTAGAGCCGGCCGTCCTTTCCGAACCGCATCCACGCGATGTCGTCGCCGAGCGTTTCGGCCCGCCAGCCGGGAATTGTCGGCTGCAGCATCGCCAGGTTCGTTTTGCCGCACGCCGACGGGAATGCCGCCGCGAAGTAATAGGCCTTGTTCTCGGGGGAAATCAGCTTGAGGATCAACATGTGCTCAGCCAGCCAACCCTCGTCGTGAGCCATGGCCGACGCGATTCGCAGCGAATAGCACTTCTTGCCCAGCAGCGCATTGCCGCCGTAACCCGAACCGTAACTCCAGATTTCGCGAGTTTCCGGGAAGTGGGTGATGTATTTGGTGTCGTTGCACGGCCACGGGACGTCTTTTTGCCCGTCCTCCAATGGAGCGCCGACGGAGTGCAACGCCTTGACGAAGAACCCGTCGTCGCCGATCTTGTCCAGCGCGGCCTTGCCCATGCGGGTCATCGTGCGCATCGACACGACGACGTATTCCGAGTCGGTGATCTCCACGCCCAGCTTGGGGTCGTCGGCGCCGAGCGGGCCCATGCAGAACGGCACCACCCACATGGTGCGACCCCGCATGCAACCGCGGTACAGATCGGTCATGGTCGAGCGCATTTCGCTCGGGTCCATCCAGTTGTTGGTCGGGCCGGCGTCGATCTCGCGCTCGGAACAGATGAAGGTCCGCGATTCCACGCGCGCCACGTCGGAGGGGTCCGACAACGCCAGGTAGGAGTTTGGCTGCTTCGCCGGGTTCAGCGGCTTGAAAGTGCCCGCCTGCACCAGCTGCTCGCAGAGCCGCCGCCACTCCTCCTCGGAACCGTCAGCGAAGACCACCCGATCGGGCTGGGTGAGCTCGGCAACCTCCTCTACCCAGGACAGCAAGCCCGGGTGGTTCGTCGGCGCGGTATCCAGACCGGGAACGGTCGGTGAAGTCATCGAAATCTCCTGCACTCTCCTGCGTAGGCGGCTCTTTAGGGCTCAGAGCGGGCCATTTCGCCGGTGCGGCTTTTGCGGTGGCCCTTTGTACAGGTTATCGCGGAGAATTCCGCCAGGGCAGGTCGGGCGGGTATTGGATCACTCACAAGAACGATTCAGAACACGTTATCTGCGGTATTTGCCGACGGGGTTTCGCCAATTTCATCGGTACCGCCCTCAGTCGCGGTGGTGGCGTCTTCGGATTGGGGCTCGGCGGTTTCGCCGAGCTCGGCTCGCACCGCCTCGAGCGCGGCCTGCAGCGTCGGCATCTCCCGGCCTCGAAGCGCCGCGGCCCGCGCCCCGACGACGGCGTACTCGCGCAGTTCGGTGTCGATGACCCCGACCTGCTCGGTAACCCGCGCACTCTCGACCTCGTCTTGCTCGGCCAGGGCCGCGGTCAGTGACGACTCAGCTCCCAATACCCGTGTCGCGACCAGCTGCTCGAGTGCGGACCTCAGCTGCGCGGTCGCCTCGCCAGCCCAACGGTCGAGCAAAGCGCGATCGCGCAGCAGGCCGCGGGTTCCGACCACCCAGACGGTAAGCGCAACCCCGATCGCCGCACATGCGACGGCTCCGGCGAGGGTCAGCCCGGGAGTCAGGTCGGCCAGCAACCGGCTGAGCGTCAATGCCACACCCAACCCGAAACCCGCGCCCACCAGCATCATCAGCCGGGTCTCCAGCCGCCGCGACTTCAGCTGTGGAGCCGGTATCTCGATCTTTGGCAGCGCGGTGGATGCCGGCGGGTCGACCGTCAGGCTCAGGCTTTGCGCGACGTCGGCCAAATGCGTGGTGGTGCCCTCGTCCACCTCGACAACCACCTCATCGATCCGTCCGCGGGCATCGGCCTCGAACTCCGGCAGCTGGCGCCGGGTCAAACTTCCTGCATCCTCCTGCAACTCGGCGCGCACCGAGGCGCAGCGGTTGCGGGCGAAGTACGACAGCTGAACTCGAGCCTGCTGGGTCTGGCTACGCAGTGCGATCGTGCGCTCGGACTTCGACAGCCGTCGCTGTCGCAGGATGGCGCTGCGCTGCTCACGTAATGCCTCGACCCGTGCTCGCCGACCCGCGCCGTCCGCGTCACGGTCGTACCGGTCGGCGACGCTCTGCAATCGGGATTCCCACGCCCGCAACCTGTTTCGCCGCGAAAGGCCCGCGTCGCCGAGTTGCCCACGTACCGCCGCGACGAGGTCGTCGACGCGGGGTTTACCGCTGTCGGGCAGGGCGGCCACGCCTACCCAGGGCACGTCACGGTAGCGCGGCGCGTGCGCCGCGAGCACGTCGCGGTCGGCGGCCAGCACATCACGCCAGGTGCGATGCACGTCGATCTTCGACACCACACCGATCACCACGTCGGTATCGGCGGTCGCGGCGTCCAGCAGCGTGCAGTCGGATTCGGTCAACGCGGCGGCCGCCGAAACGACGAACACCACCGCCGTCGGCGCTTCGCCGGCGGCCAGCTCGGTCGACTCGATGAACGTGTGCTTGCGCAGCCGTTTGGTCAGCGCGGCGACCACGCCGCTGACTCCGGCCAACCAGGGACCGGTGACCAAGACCACATCGCGGCGCGCAATGACCGGCGCACCCAGCCGCGGCCCGATCGCCGCCACCATTGCGTCTATTGCGTCTTCTGCGTCTTCTGCGGCGATTGCGCCATTGCCTGCTTGGTCGGTCACGCTGAACTCCCGACCTTCGACCATAGCCGTAGCGAACCCCTGACGATGTCGGCGCCGCAGGCCCGGTGCAAGCCCGCCACCGGCCCGCGGCTGTAGCGTTGCCAGCCCACGGCGCGGCGCAGGTATGCTGCGGCGCTGTCGCAACGATCAACGGTGATGCCGGCCGCCTCGACGACATCCACGGCGGCCGCCATCCGGGCGATCACGGTGTCGTCGCGAGATAAGAACTCGCCGACTCGCCGGTCGGTGACGGCCAGCGTCCGCAATTGGGCTACGGCGTCCAGCAGCCGCCGGTAGCACACCTGTGCGCCGACCGACTCGATCTTGTCGACGACGTCGTCAATGCAGCTCAGCTGCCGGAATACGGCGCGAGTCTGGTCGCGGGTCGCGCCGCGCCGGATTGCGGCCAGCGCCTGCTCGACGCCGAACACGTCGAGGGTGTCGAGCAGCCGACGACGCAGCTCGGCCGCCACCGGTTGCTCGCCGGGTCGGCTGGCCAGCACCCGCAGCGCCGCCCAGATCGCGTCGTCCACCAAATCATCGAGGGCGGCGACCGCGAGCAACCCCACCACCGGCTCGATCGGCAAACCGGTACGCGCGGAAAGCTGCGCGCAGCGGGTTCTCGCCGCGCTGGTCGGCCCGTCAGGGTGGCGGCCCGGCTGGGTGGTCGCGATCAGGTCTGCCTTGTTCAGCACCGCCAAGACCGGCCGACCGGCCGCCGCGATCGCCGCACGATCCTCGGGTTTAACCACTTCGGCGATGACGTATACCTCCACGTCGACCTCCACGTCGGCGTCCGGTGATGTCGTCACGGTGATCGTTTTCCGCGAGTCCCCGACGCGAGCCAAAGCGTGCGCGACGGTGTTGCGGCCTACGCCGCGCCGTCCGGATACCGCCACCACCAGCGGTGCGGCGAGCCGATGGGCGAGCGCGGCACAGCGCGAGTCAGCGGCGTCGGCGGCAAATCGCTCCAGCTCGTCGACGAAAATCTGGTGCCTCTGTCCGATCATGTGTTTCGCCTGTTGAATCCATCCCCTGTCGGTCGTGCTCCAGCGCCGCCCAAAGGCGGCGGGCCGGGTCTGCCGCTGAATGGTGACATCTGCGACGCCGAGACGCGAGCCACTCGCTACCAGTCGAAGGCAACTGTTGGGTATCAATCTGGGCCGCGGGCGGCAACATGATCGGTTAATGGGTAACGATGAACGGATGCGTGCGCAGCCCTCGGTGGACGCGGCCACACCGCCGCCACCGTCAGACACCCTGCCTGCAGCGCGCACTGCCGGCGGGCATCGCCGGACCACCAGCTTCCGGTCGCGACGTTCTGCGCTGTCGGCCGCCCAGCAGCGGACCTGGGAGCGGCTGTGGCCGGAACTCGGCATCATGGCGGCGTCGCGGGACAGCGCCGACGCGCCCGACGAGCCGCTGAATACTGGCGCCTGGTTCGGCCGCGATGCGCCGCTCGTGCTCGAAATCGGTTGTGGTACAGGCACTTCTACGCTGGCTATGGCGCAATCGGAGCCAGAAGTCGATGTCATCGCCGTCGAGGTGTATCGGCGTGGGCTGGCGCAGCTACTCTCCGCGATCGAACGGGAAAACGTCACCAATATCCGGCTGATCCGCGGGGATGCCGTCGACGTACTGGAAAACCTGATTACGCCGGGTTCGCTGAGCGGGGTCCGGGTGTTCTTTCCCGATCCGTGGCCCAAGGCCCGGCATCACAAACGCCGGCTGCTCCAGCCCGCCACGGTTGCGCTGATCGCTGACCGGCTCCGGGTCGGAGGCGTGCTGCACGCCGCCACCGATCATCCCGGCTACGCCGGGCAGATCGCCGAGGTCGGCGACGCCGAACCCCGCCTGACGCGGGTCGGACCGGACCGCGGCGAACTGGCGATCTCGGTCGTCCGGCCGTCTACTAAATACGAGAGCAAGGCGCAGCATTCCGGCAGCGCCGTCACCGAACTGGTGTGGGAGAGCCGCTCCGAAAGAAACCGCCCATGAGCCTGACCGAAGAAACGACCACCGAACCGGCGCCGCCGCCGGGCGAGGCTATCGCCGATGTCGAACCCGCCGCTCAGCGCGTGCTGCTGGTGTGGGATGCGCCGAACCTGGACATGGGCCTGGGATCCATCCTGGGCCGCAGGCCCACCGCATTGGAACGCC
>NZ_JBAPPI010000709.1:0-3783 GCF_049280035.1 Mycobacterium sp.
AACTTGGCCCGAGGACGAATCCGAGGAGTCCGGGCAGGTCAACAGGTAGGCAGCATTCCGTAGAATTGCATCGAAACCGTGCAAATGCAGCCATTCTGAAAGTTTGGTTAACGTATGTGTCGAAACATCACCGAATTGCGTGGACTCGAGCCGCCGGCGACGGCCGAGGAGATCTCGGCGGCGGCAAGGCAATATGTCCGCAAGGTCAGCGGCATCACCCACCCGTCGCCGGCCAACGCCGAGGCCTTCGAAATGGCGGTGGCCGAAGTCGCGGCGACGACCACGCTGCTGTTGGGCGCCCTGCCGCCGCGCCGCCAACCTCCGAAGACCTCGCCACCGTTGCGTCGGCTGGCGATGAGATGACACGGGGTCCGTCGACGCAAGCCGCGACCTTGCCCGCGCTCAAGGAGTGGAGCACGGTGGTGCACGCGCTGCTGGGCGGCCGGCAGCGCGTGCTGTTGCGTAAAGGCGGGATCGGCGAGAAGCGCTTCGAGGTGGCCGCCCGCGAGTTCATGCTGTTCCCGACGGTCGCGCACAGTCACGCCGAGCGGGTCCGGGCCGAATTCCAGGACTTGCTGACGGCTGCGGCTCCCGACAGCACCGACGAGCACGTCGTGGTGCGGGCGGCGGCGAAAGTCGTTGCGGCACTGCCGGTCAACCGGCCCGGTAACATCGAGGCGATCGAGGATCTACATATCTGGACGGCTGGGTCGGTGCGTGCGGACCGGCTGGACTTTCGCCCCCGACATCGGTTGGCGGTGCTAGTCGTCCAGGCCATACCTTTGATCGAGCCGGTGGAACTGCCCCGCACTCCCGATTACGCCGGCTGCACCAGCTGGGTGCAGTTGCCGGGGACCGCCCCCAATCATTTCAAGTTGGGTGCTCCGGTGCACGACGAGGTGTCACTGCGGCAAGTCGCGGACCGCGTCCGTGACGCCGTCGGATGACGTCTGGTCCACCAGCACCGCGCCGTCCGGCCTATCCCCGAGCGTGCACAGCGCAGTCGGCTGGCCGGCCGCGGTAAGCCGCACCAGCTGCGCCAATTGTGCTGGCGCATCGCATTGCAGATAGTGATCGGCGGTTGGCAGGATCCAGTAGCGGTTTCGTCCCGGCTTGTCCTTGAGGAATTTTTGCCACACGAAGTTCGCAACCCGGACAGGGGAGACGTTGTCGTGCAGGCCCCAAACCAGGCTCGTGTTGATGTTGTCCTTGGAAAGCGCTGTGAGCCAATTGGTTTCGTCGGCAGCTCGCTCATGCAGGTACTGGATCGTGTCCGGCAGCACCCCGATCCCGTCGTTGTGCGCGAAGCACTCTGTCAGAGCGATGATTTCGGGGTCGGTAGGCGTTCGCCGCGGCATGAACGTCGTCGCTCCCATGCCGGCGGCCAGCATCTCCGGCGTCGTCGCGGCTGCTGTGCTCCGTGCCGTTTCGGGGTTGAGAAGCGCGGTCTGAAACGCAGTGAGGTTGGCCAGCGGGAGGTAGATGTTGGCGTTCGTCAGGATGACTTCAGCGGGCGCGTTTTCCTGATTCTGCGCCGCGAACATGGAAAGCGCGATCATGCCGACGCTGGTGCCGCGGTCATGGGTCAGCATGGTGTATCGCTGGAGTTCCCACACGTTCGTGATCGCGTGGATCAGCAGCCGTGCATCATCGTAAAGCGAATACACGTAGGGTGCGGGCGGCTTATCGGAAAGTCCGTAGCCGGGGAAGTCCAGCAGGAAAATATCGAACTCGGCCCCCAATTCGCGGGTCAGCGCGAAGTAGTCAATGCTCGCGGTCGGGAAGCCGTGCACGCACACCAATGCCGGTGCGCCAGGTGTGCCGCAGCGACGGGTGAAGACGGTGACTTTTGCTCCAGCATTCGCGGCGGTTGACGATTGCCAATGGATTTGTGTTGCACCGCTTCGCCATTCGTCGAAGATGCCCATCGGCTAGGCGCTCTCGACCGGAAGCAACACCCGGGAGACGCCGAAATGCAGTTCATGGGTGGAGGACTTGAGCTCTGCGCCGGTCGCCGTTGCCGCACCGGTGCCGAGGTTACGGGCGTAGCGGGGATGACTGCCGCCGGCGATCAGCACGCGGATGCGTGATCCGGCGCGGAACCGGTGGGCGATCGCGTCGAGCTCGAGCCTGACCGAGTCGGTCGGATCGGTTAGCCGCCGATAGCCGTCGCTGACATTTCGGGAGCGGCCCTTGCTGTCGACCTCGCTGATTCGGACGAACACATCGACATGGGGATTGTCGGAGGTATGCCCCAATTCAGCGACCGGGTTGCCGATCACGCACAGATCTTCGTTGAGCACGTCGGTGGTGAAGCTGAGCACGTCGCTGCGGGCGGCCAACGGGGTGTCGTCCCGGTATCCGCCGTCGGGCGACAGCAGTCGACCCCCGATGGTGGGCGTGGGGTCGGCGGGGTCATAACGAAAGCTCACCGAGGACACCGCCGATGCTGTCGCCGACGACGGCGGCGTGTCGGTCAGACCGCCGCCGGGCCGCAGGTACAGCGCGTGCTCGGTGGTCGTCGGCGACCAGTCGGCCGCCTCGCGCCAGCCCTCACCGGCGACGTGGAAATGGACTCTGGCGCGACGCGGTGCGGCCCGGCGACCGCCAAGGTGGGTGTCCAGCCAGTCCTGTGATTCTTGAGCGATGGTCCGCAAACCCTGCAAAAGCAGCTGGGTGTGTGTCCACGGCCCCATGGTCAGCGCCACGTCGACACCCCGGTCGCGAAGGTGTCGATACTGCTGCAAGGTCTGCTGCAGGAACAGGTCTTGCCAGCCGCCGATCAGCAGCACCGGCACCTGCACCCGGTCGAGCGCGGCGCCGAATCGCAGCGAATCCCAGAACGTGTCGCCGTTACTCGGCGGCTCCAGCCATGACTCCCACCACGGCGCGCCGGTGCCGAGCAGCTCGCGGCCGGCCGCGCCCAGCGGCAACGCACCGGCGGCGCGTATCACGCTTTTCTGCGACCGCAGCTGTCGGATGCCGGCGCGGATCCGCCCGGGATCTTCCTGGTGGGCAACCAGGTGGCTCCAGCCGAGGAAGTCGTTGACGGTGAACGAGCCGGTGCCCCAAGCCGACTCGCTGAAATCGTGGGGACCGGCGGTGATGACGGCCGCGGCCAACTCGGGCGGCGGATCCTGCAGCAGCGCCCACTGGGTGAACCCGAGATAGGAAATCCCGATGGTGGCGAAGCGACCGGTGAACCACGGCTGCTGCCGCAGCCATGCGACGGTGTCGGCGCCGTCGGCTGCTTCCTGAACCATCGGCGTGAAGGTCCCGCCCGAGCCGAACGTCCCCCGCACGCTTTGCATCAGCACGCGGTAGCCGCGGGCGGCGTAGAGCGCGCCGTACAACAGCGAGAACGGAAACGCGCGGCCATACGGTCCGCGGAGCAGCAGGGTGCCGACGGGTTCTCCGGCGGGCACGTAGTGGTCGGCCACCAGTTCGACGCCGTCGCGCATCGGGATCGCGACGTGGGTGACCGTGTAGCCAGCGGTGGGCCCGGGCAGGCGCAACATCCGGCCGAGGGCACCGCCGGCGAATCGTCTGGGTAGTGAGCGCAGCGTCGACCCCGTAAGTCGTGCGGACGTGGCGGATGAAGAAGTCACGAGATCAGGTTATGGCCGGAGCAGCGGACGTGGGCTCAGAACTTGTAGTAAGGCGAAAGGTCGTTTGCCCGCTGCAGGTTGGTGGACGGGCAGTCGACCTCGGGGCTGGAGTAGACCGTCGAGTAGAACAGCGACTGCTGGATGACCCCGTAGCTGGTCTTGAAGATCACCATGC
>NZ_JBAPPI010000710.1:0-6952 GCF_049280035.1 Mycobacterium sp.
CCTCGGCTGCCTGCTCGCGAATGGCACCGCCGAGCTGGCCGGCCAGGACCCCGCCGTCGCCCTTCGGGCCCGCCGGACCTTCAAAGCCCTTGAAGACGCTCTGGTCGAATGCATCCAACAGGCTCAGCGACATGGCGACATCGACCCCGCCGCCGACGCGCGTCGACACGCCCGGCTGCTACTGGCCGTCCTACGCGGCATCGAAGCCCTGGGCAAGGGCAGCGTGGGCAGGCAGTCGCTGCGCTCGATCGCCGAAGCCGCGGTCGACACACTTCCGCGCCCTTGAACATCGAGGACCGCAAACGTGGGGGCGCGTGGTCGCCGGGCACGGGCGCGGGCCACATCGGTTGCATCCCGGCGGTCCTCTGTTCGCGCATCCCAAACAGCCCGGCGCTTCTGGGTCAGGGCCGACGTCAGACGTCACGACACCCGCTGATCCGGGCTAGGCCGACATCCAGGCGATCGCCTTGGTTTCGAGGTGCTGCTCGAAACCCTCACGGCCGCACTGGCGTCCGATGCCGCTCTGTTTGTAACCGCCATACGGCGAATCGGCTCCGTACCACATGCCACCGTTGACTCCGATCGACCCGGTGCGGATCCGGCGCGCGACGCCGGTCGCACGCTCCTCGTCGGCGGAGAACACCCCACCCGACAGGCCGTAAGCGGAGTCGTTGGCGATCCGGATCGCGTCCTCGTCGTCGTCGAAGGGGATGACGACCTGCACCGGACCGAAGATCTCCTCCTGGGCGATGGTCATCTTGTTGTCGACGTTGACGAACAACGTGGGCTCAACGAAAAACCCCTTGGGCAGATGGGCGGGACGCCCGCCACCGACCACGACCTCGGCGCCTTCGGCCCTGCCTTTCTCGATGTAACCCAGGACCCGCTCCTGCTGCTTGCGACTGACCTGCGGGCCGCTGATGTTCGCCGGGTCTGTGGGGTCGCCGTAGGGCACCGCCTCGAAGCCGGCCTTCAGGATCTGCACCGCCTCGTCGTAGCGTTGGCGGGGCACCAGCACGCGGGTCTGGATCGCGCAGCCCTGCCCGGCGTGGGTGCACGCCATCATCGGCGCTGCGGCCAGCACCCCGCCCAGATCGGCATCGTCGAGCACGATCATCGCCGACTTACCGCCCAGCTCGAGGAACACCCGTTTGAGCGTCTTGGCGCCCTTCTCCGAGATGCGCTTGCCGGTGGCGGTCGAGCCGGTGAACGAGATCATGTCCACGCGCGGGTCGAGGGTGAGCACCTCGCCGACGAGATGGTCTGAGGACGGTACGACGTTGAGCACCCCGGCGGGAATGTCGGTGTGCTCGGCGACGAGGCGCCCGAGACGCGTTGCGTTGAAAGGAGTGTCGGGCGCCGGTTTCAGCACGCAGGTGTTGCCCGTCGCCAGGATCGGGCCCAGCTTGTTCAGCGTCACCTCGACGGGGAAGTTCCACGGAACGACGGCGCCGATGACCCCGATCGCCTCCTTGTACACCCCGCGTCGGCTGGGCAGGCCGATCTGATTGCTGATCGGCAGCGACCGTTCCCACTCGAACTCATCGATGTACTCCATCGGCCAGGTCAGCGCATCGGCCAGCGGCCAATCCAGCTGGGCGCCGTAGGTCATCATGACCGGAGTGCCGGCCTCTTCGACGAGTTCCTGGCGCAGCTGCTCCTGTTCGGACACCAAGGCGTCCTGCAACTGCTGCAGGCAGCGTTTGCGCAACGCCCTGTTGGTCGACCAGTCGGTGCGGTCGAACGCGCGCCGCGCCGCACCGATGGCGCGCGTCATGTCGGCGGCGTCGGCGTCGGTGACTTCGCCGAGGATCTCCTCGGTGGCCGGGTTGACGTTGGCGAACCGCTTGCCTGACCCTGCCTCGGCGAGCTCGCCGTCGATGAGCATGCGGACTTCACCCATGGTTAGGCCTTCCCGACGTTGGCGCGCACCTCACGCGTCGTGTCCGCCGCGGTGCCGGCGGCAGCCGGCGCTCCGTCGCCCCCAACCCGGGGCCCGGGGGTGAACCGGATGGGCAAGCGGCGCACGGCATATACCGAGCCGGCGTCGGCGAACCGTTCGACCTCGCCGCTGATCGTGTAGTCCGGCATGCGGGTCAAGATCTCCGACATCATCACCTGGAACATCATCCGGGCGTGGTTGGAGCCCATGCAGCGATGCGGGCCGGCACCAAAAGCCAAGTGCCGATTGCCCATCCGGTCGAAATCGATCCGGTCAGGATCCTCGAACATTTTGGGGTCGCGATTGGCGGCGGCGAACATCAACAGCACCCTGTCACCCTCGGCGAAGCGCTGCCCGTTGAACTCACAGTCCTTGGTGACGATGCGCGGCAGACCCTGCGTAGGAGTGTCGTGGCGGAGGAACTCCTCGGTGGCCTTGGGCAGCAGCTCGGGCTCGTTGATCAGCCGCTGCCGAAGCTCGGGCTGTTCCTCCAGGCGCACCAGCGCATTGCCGGTCAGGCCGCTCGTGGTGTCCATGCCGCCCAGCAGCATCAAGAACGCGTAGCCGAGGATCTGCATGTCGTCGAGTCCCTCACCGTTGACCTTTGCCTGCATCACCGTGCTCAGCAGGTCGTCGCCGTAGCTCTCGGTGCGCCGCTTCTGAATCTCGGTGCTGATGTTGGCATAGATCTGGGCCGCGGCCGCCCCGCTCTTCTCCGGATCGAGGGCCAGGTCGTGCACCGTGGTATGAATCAGTTCCACCCATTCCGGCCAGTTGCTTTCATCGAACCCCAGCATCTGCAGAATCCAGCGCGCCGGCAGTGGAGTAGTCAGCTGCCCGATGATGTCGGCCTCGCCGGACTCGATGAACTCATCGATCAGCTCGGTGGCCAACCGCCGAAAGGTCGGCTCCAGCGCCTTGGCGGCACCGGGTGAGAAGAACGGCAGCGCGATTTTGCGGTAGTCCTGGACCAGTGGCGGGTCGTAGTCGATCGGAATGAACGGGAGACTGCCTTCGACCCCCGGCACCTCCTTGCCCGCCCCGGAGCTGAAGATCTCGGCGACCTGCTCGGCATCATAGACGTCCTGGTAATCCAGGAAAGCCCAGAAACCACCCCACTTTTCGGAGTGCACCATCGGGCACTGTGTACGCAGCCGCTTATAGATGTCGTACACGTTCTCCCGGAAATAGTCGGAGTGCTGGTCGAGCTGCGTCGCCAGCTCCTCCTTCGACGACTCCACTCCGGTCACGACTTGGCCCCTTCCCGTTCCACGGTGATCGCCCGCTCCGGGCATTCCTGTTCGGCTTCCAGCAGCACCGCGGCGTCGACGCGGTTCACCGCGTCGGGGTCGGCCTCGGCGCGGTCCTCGAGGTCCAGGAAATGAAACGCCTCAGGGGCCAGCGCGATGCACCGGGCATGACCGCGGCAGCGCTGCGGATCCACGTTGACTTTCATGATCTCGCTCCTTCTGTTCGAAACCTCGGGGTCACCGTCGTAGGGGCTGTGGCAGCTCTGTCCCCTAACGCGCCACATCCACCGGCACCGAGACGATCCGCGCGCCTGGTCGCGGGCCTGCGTCACCGTCCACCCACGTCAGTCAATGCATACTTTATATGCCATAGTACGCACTATATAATGGCCGTTACGGCGAAAGGACGAGGGGCGGAGTCAACGAAGGTGACAGCTGTTAGACCGAAAGATTCTGTCGCGCTTGATGATGCTGAGATCCGTAGCCTGATCGCGCGGATTGCGCACCTGGCCGACACCGGCGACGCCAGACAATACGGACGGTGTTTCACCAGCGACGCCCGCTGGAACATGCCCGGAGCGCCGCGGCGCGGCCGCGCCGACATCATCGCCGGTAGCCACGAGCGGCGGGCGGCCGGGGAAATCGGCCCCGGTAGTGCCACCCGCCACATGGTGGGCACCATCGCCGTCGACCTGCACGGCGACACCGCGCGTGCCAGGTCCTATTTTCAGTTCTTCGCGCAGACGACCACGGCCCCGCAGCTGCGATCGGTCGGGCAATACGACGACGAGTTCGTCCGCTCGCCAGAGGGCTGGCTGCTCGATCATCGCCGGATCACGCTGGGATGAGCGGCGCGCTTTCGTCGAACCTGGTGGCGCACGCGGTGGTAGCCGGTGTCGGCCGTGTACACCTCAACGACCCGCGGCACCGCAACGCGCTGTCCAAGCAGCTCAGCGACCAACTGGCCGCTGCGGTCAGCGACCTGATCGCGGACGGGGCCGCGGCGATCGTTCTGACCGCCGAGCCGCCGGTGTTCTGCGCCGGTGGGTCGCTGGAAGGGTTGCTCAAACGCGACGTCCCGTTGGCCGAAACCTATGCCGGGTACCGGGCGCTCACCGAGGCGCCGGTACCGACGATCGCGGCGGTGGCCGGTGCGGCGGTGGGAGCCGGCGTCAACCTTCCGCTGGCCTGCGATGTCGTCATCGCCGCGGAGTCGGCACGGTTCGACCCGCGGTTCCTCGACGTCGGCATCCATCCCGGCGGGGCGCACCTGTGGCGGCTGGTGCAGCGTGTCGGCGTCCAGGGCGCCGCGGCGCTGAGCCTGCTCGGAGACACGCTGACCGGCGCAGAGGCGCAAGCCCGCGGGTTGGCCTGGCGATGTGTGCCCGACGCCGACCTGGAATCGGTCGCCCTGGCCCTGGCGACACGGGCCACCCAGCGCTCGGCGCCGTTGGTGCGGCGCACCAAGCAGACGCTGCGCGCGACCCTGGCTGTAACGTCATTCGACGAGGCCTTCGCGATGGAACTGGATGCGCAGGAGTGGTCGGTCAATCAACCCGAGTTCGCCGAAACCGTCCGCAGGGTCCAAGCTGACATCGCCGCGCGAAAGTCCACGGCCACAACGACATCGCCGCGTGCAACCACATGACTACGATCGGTAGCGAGGGCCCTAGCCATGGCCGCAGACCTGCGTGAACTGGTGAGACCGGCCAAGACGGTGCTGCTGACCCAGGAATGCCAGCGCGGCGTGGTCGGACCCGACAGCATGATCCCGGCACTCGCCGAGGCGGCCCGGACCTCGGGCGCGCTCGCGAACGTCACCCGGTTGGTGCATGCTGCCCGCGCGGCGAACGTCGGTGTGCTGCACGCACTGGCCGCGCGCCGGCGCGACGGGCGCGGCGCCAACACCAATGCCCGGCTGTTCGTCAGCGTCGCGCGCGAGCCGAACCAGCAGTGGCTGGACAGCGATGCCGCCCTGCCGTTGGAGGAGTTCGGCCCCGATGACTCCGATCTGACCTCCACACGGCTGCACGGGCTCTCGCCGATCTTCGGCCAAGACGTCGATGGGCTGCTGCGCAACCTTGGCTGCCGCACACTCATCATCGTGGGGGTGTCGACGAATGTGGCGATCCCCAATGCCGTGTTCGACGCCGTCAATCTGGGCTACCAGGTGGTGCTTCCCGTCGACGCGGTCGCCGGTGTGCCGGTGGGGTACAGCGACACAATCATCCGCAACAGCCTGAGTCTGGTCGCCACCACCACGAGCACCGACGAGGTGCTGGCCTGCTGGTGCTGACCGGGGCGACTGGCTGCTTAGGCGATGGCACCGGCGTTCTTGAGGTCCTCGATGCGGTCCCAGTCGATACCCAGCTCCATCAACACCAGCTCGGTGTGTTCGGATGCCTGCGGTGCCCGGCTCGTTACAAGCGGCTCATGGTTGAACTGGACCGGCCCGCGAACCACCTTGAACGGTTTTCCTCCGTCGCCGGCCTCGACCTCGACGATCATGTCGTTGACAATCGCTTGTTCGTCGGTCCCCAGATCGACCAGGCTTTGCACGGGTGCCCACTGTCCCTTCATCGTCTTGAGGTGTTGACGCCAGTAGTCGAAGGGCTTGGCGGCGATGGCGGCGGCGACGAGTTGGGCTGCCGCATCAGCGTTCTCGACCAGTGCGACCACCTGTGAGAATCGCGGGTCGTCGGCGGCCTCGGGGATCCCCAGGTGCTCAAAGGTGTCGCGGATGTAGGCCGTGGGGCTGATGATGCACAGGTTGATTGTGCCGCCGTCTGAGGTCAAATAGTTGCCCAGGAACGGATTCACACTGGGAGCATCGGAATTGGGCAGCGTCGATCGCATCGCGTCACCGGACTCCAGGCCTTGGGTGACGCTGGCGCCTGCCGCCCACCAGGCGGTGCTCAGCAGCGATACGTCAACCTCGAGCGCCTCGCCGGTGCGTTCGCGATGGAACAGCGCCGCCGAGATGCCACCCGCGATGTTCATGCCGCCGATGGAGTCGCCGAACGCCGGGATCCCTTGCGAGAGCACTCCCCCGAGTTCCGCGGGCGTGAGCGCGTAACCGATACCAGAGCGGGTCCAGAATGCGGTGCCGTCGAAGCCGCCGACATCGCGCTGTGATCCCTTGTCGCCGTAGGCGCTGCCGCGTGCGTAGATGATGTTCGGGTTCACCGCGCGTATGTGCTCGATGTCGAACTTGTTTTTCTGACGCTGGGCGGGCATGTAGTTGGTCAGAAAAACGTCGGCGGTCTTCGCGATCTCGTAAAGCACCTCCTGGCCGCCGGGCGTCGACACGTCGATGCCGACACTGCGCTTGCCACGGTTGGGGTGCTCGATAAGCGGATGACGATCGGGGTCGAGGGTGAACCCGCCCATCTTGATGAAACCGCGTTGGGTGTCGCCGCGCACTGGGTGCTCGACCTTGATGACGTCAGCGCCCCAGTCGGCGAGAATCGCCCCGGCGGCGGGCACGAAAGTGAACTGGGCGACTTCGAGGACTCGAACACCCGCCATCACCTTGATCACTTCACTTCACCTTTCACCAGTTGCGGTGGGGCGCATGGGCTCACCAGCCACGGAAGACCGGTGCGCGGCGCTCGACGAACGCCCGCACGCCCTCCTGGGAGTCGGCCGTGGCCATGATGGCCTCCTGCGTCCAGGCCTCTTCGGCCAGCGCGGTGTCGCGGTCGACCTCCAGTGCGTGGTTGATCAGCCGCTTGGTGGCACCCAGTGTTCGGGTGGGCCC
>NZ_JBAPPI010000711.1:0-5654 GCF_049280035.1 Mycobacterium sp.
CCGTACTCCAGCGCAGCCTCTGCGCCTCGCTCCGCGACCGCATCGACGATCGGGCGCACCGACGGCAGCGCGGCGTCCACGTCCACTCCGCCGCGGGGCAGCGCCGTCCGCAGGCGGGCAGCCGACAGCTCCTCACCCCGCAGGTCGATCCGCGCCATCACGTTCACATCGACCATTGTCCCAGAGAACGGCAACTGCTTATTGGGCCGGTACGCTGACCGCAAACGACGAAAACGGAGCCGCCATGTCCCGCAAGGACCATCCCAACAACGCCCAGGGCATCCCGATGCTCTTCCCGGTCTGGTTCGAGAAGTGGCAAACCAAGTACTTCAACCCGGCGGTGAAGCCGATCGCGCGCTACCTTCCGACGTTCTCGGTGATCAAGCACCGCGGCCGCACATCCGGCAAGGAGTACCAAACCATCGTGACCGCCTACCGCAAGGGCGACGTGCTGGCGATCGGACTGGCCCACGGCAAAACGGATTGGGTCAAAAACGTGCTGGCTGCCGGTGAAGCCGACCTGCACTTCATCCGCAAAGACGTCCACATCACAAACCCGCGAGTCCTGCCCGCCGGCAGTGACGGCAAGGGGCTGCCCTTCTTGGCGCGCCAGCAGATCGGACGGGTCGCGGTCCTCGTCGCCGATATCGCCTAGAGGCGGCTGAAAACCGTCTTGCCGGCCATCGTCGGCCAGACCTCCGGTGCGTCCTCCCAGGGCACCACGCGATCGACGACCGGCGATAGGTCGCAGCCGCCGGCCAGCAGCTTCAGGATCTCCGGGATCACGGCACGCGCGCTGACCCGCCCGGTGATGAACCGCACTCCGCGGGTGTACATCGGCAGCAACGGCATCTCCACGTTGTATTCGGGGTAGATCCCGGTGTCGGTGCACACGCCGTCTGGCCAGGTGGCGCGCAGCGTAGCGGCCAGCAGTGCCGAATCGCCGCTGGTGTGCACGGTTACGGGATACGGGTCCCAAGACTTGTCGGGCTTGGCGACATCGTGCACGACCGCGCCGAGTTTCTCCGCCATAACAAGCCGGTCCGGGTTGGTGTCGAGATAGTCGACGTGGAAGCCGAGCGCAGCCGCGAAGGCCGCCGCGTACAGCCCGATCGACAGCCGGCCGACCACCAGCACACGGCGATCGGCCGGATCGAGGCCAGCCAGCTCCGCGCCGTAAGGCCCGACCGCGCGCCAGCCGTCGGGGATGTTGTCCGAAAGCGATGCGATGGCGATCGGGTCGACGCTCGGCGGAACCGGAATCAGCATCGCGTCGGCGTAGGGCACCAGGACCAGATCGGACATGAATCCGCCGCCGTCTAGGCCGGCAAGCGGGGCCATCCCATACATCGCCATCAACGGCAGCGACGCGCACGAACCCGTCACGCCGCGGCGGCATTCGCGGCAGGCGCCGCAGCTGATCTGAAACGGCACGACCACACGGTCGCCGACCCGGACGCTGGTGACTTCGTCGCCAACCGCAACCACCTCGCCGATCCCCTCGTGGCCCACTGCATGTCCGGGCGGCATGGGCAATCGGCCATGGACGACGGCGACATCAAGGTCACAACAGGCCACCGCCAAGGGCCTGATCAGGGCCTGCTCCGGCGCGGTGATCTCCAGATCGGGCACGTCGCGCCAAACGTATCGCCCGACATCTTCGAATGTCAGCTGCTTCATTTCAGCATTCTTGAGTGATCACTCAAGTAATGTCAATAGCATGCCTCGAAAAGACCGCAGCCGGGCCGCGCTGATCGACACCGCGGCCACCCTGTTCCGCCGTCAGGGCTACGCCGCGACCGGGCTCAACCAGATCCTCGATGAGGCGGGCGTCAGGCCCGGTTCGCTGTATCACCACTTTCCGAAGGGCAAGCAGCAGCTGGCTGCCGCAGTCGTCGACGGCACCGGGGCGGCCATCGAGCAACTGCTGCGCAGGTTCCTGGCCGGCGGCATGCCGGTGGCGGACATCGTCGATCGGTGGGTTTATCTGCTGATCGACGGGCTGACCGCCGATCGACGCGACGGCTGTCCCATCGAGCCGATCGCCACCGAGTCGGTGAATGCCAGTTCATTAGTGCGCGAGGCGTCGGCGCGCGCCTTTACCGGCTGGTGCCGGGCGATCGAAGAGCGGCTGCGCACCGACGGCTGGCCGTCAGCAGAAGCGGAAAGCGTTGCTGTTGCAGTGATCTCATTGATCGAGGGGGCGCTGATCTTGTCGCGCATCGCAGGCGATGCGGGTGCGCTCGTCGCCGCCAAACCGGCAGCCCGCCGCTTACTTCGCCGCTAGATCACGGCCGCCGGCAGGCCTATTCTGGGCAGACGGGGCGCGGCAATGACTAAAGATGAACTGTTTGCCTCGATCGTGGCGGCACGCCCCGGTCGCGATGACCTCGTGTATCTAGAGCGATGCGGCGAAGCCTACGACTGGCGAATGCTGACCGCCGAGACGCCGACTGCGGCAACCGCCCCCGATGTGTGGATGTCGTTTTCGGCCGCCTGGCCCCTCGACGAACCGGCACGGCTGCGCGCGTTCTTCGACGATCTGCTGGCCGAACTCGAGTCGATGGCCGACACCGCCGACCGGTGCCGGTGGCCGGTCGACGAGCCGTGGCCGCAGCACTATCACTAAGGCAGCAGGGCACATGGTCGACTATCAGATCACCGCCGCGGAGCGCACCCAGTTCAAGCGCTGCCGACGGCAGTGGGATTTCGCGTCACCGCATCGCCGCAACCTGCGATCGCTCGCGTTCGTCGAACCGGCGCTGCCGTCCGCCCTCAAAGACGCATTGGCCGTGTACTACTACCCCGGCACCTGGGACTGGCAACACGAGGTGACCCAGCCGCTGGTGCACAAGGCGCTCGAACGGTCGCTGGTTGACGCCGACGCAACCGACATGCTCGACAAGGCCGCAGCGCTGCTGGACTGTTATGACGCCTGGGCGAACGCAGTCGACGACTTCGCACCGGTCAAGATCAATCTCGATGTCGAGGCGCTGGTCCCAGATCCCGACGACCCCGAGCGCGGATTGATGGTGCACGACGGATCTCCAGTGATCTACCCGTGCCAAATCGATTTGGTGGCGGTGGACGCCGCCGACGAGTACTGGGTGATGTGCCATCAGATCGTCGACGAGTGGCAGGACATCGACACGTTGGTCCGCGACGAGCAGGCGCTGGCGGACTGTTGGGCGTTCGAGCATGACTACATCGGCGTGCAGATCGCCGGAACCATCCACAACGAGGTGCGCATCGCCGGCCCGCTCAAATTCCCGGCCCCTGGGCCCGCGACCAAACGCCTGCCGAAGGCGGTCGCCCAACACGAGGCCAGCGGTGGGGGCCGATCGCTCCCACAACACCAGCGGGTGTCAGCGCAGGCAGCACGCCGCACCGCGACAGACCGGACCGAGCAGATCACCGCTGGTGTGCTGCGTCGTACCCGCGTCCGTCGAAGCCGCCAGGAGATCACCTCGGTGGGGTCGCTGATCGCTGCCGAGGCGGTCGATATGACCAGTTGGCCAACCATTTACCCGACGTTCGCGGCGCATTGTCATGACTGCGAATTCAATGCGCCGTGTGCGGCCCTCACCGAGGGCGATGACGCGGAACCGTTGCTGCAAGCCAACTTTCGACAACCGCCCGATGAACCAAGAAAGCCTCGATTGGGTCAGTCGACGTGGGGCTTCGGCCGCGGCGCCGCACCACCACGCTGGTGACGACGTTAGAGGTTCGCCCAAAATTGATACAGCGCGTTGAGATCCGGTCCCTGGATGTCACTGAGCAGCAGGTCGTGATTATTCGTCCACATCAGGTCCGGCCGATTGCTGTAGTTTCCGCAAAGCACGGCTCCAGCGTTGACATTCGGTGCCTCGTCGGTGGCCCAGGTACCCGGCGATGGTTTTCCACCGGGGCACGGGGTAACGGTGTCCTCATCAATGCCGTTTTGGAAGGCGTCGGTCAGGGCGCTCGCAGTCGGATAAAGGGAGAAGGATGCGGAGACCGGGCTGTGCAGGTCCGATGTCTGCCCACATTGAAGTGTTGCGAGGGCCTGTCGATTCGGGCTGCTCACCGGTGAACAGTTATTTGAGTTGTAACCCTGCGGCAGCAGGTGGTAAAGCGTCTGCACGGGTTGGTTTGCCGGTGCGACGGCCTTGCTCGTCGTGCTGCTTGGACGGGGGCTAGGGACGCCGGGGGACGAGCCGCCGCCGGAATGCCGGGCGATGACGACGGCGACGCCAGCCACCAGAGCCACCAAGCCGATGGCGACCACCCCAAGGACGATCGTCCACCCGCGACGGCCTGCGGTCGTCCGCCGCTTCGCGGCGCCCAGTTCCGAGATGCCGGCCGCCTCGCCGAGCGGGGACTCCAGCTCTCGGATCCGCGCTTCCGGATCGTCCTGCGGGTCCACACCCGGATGCTCCCACATCGACTGCGGGATTGGTGGGCCTTGAAACACACCAGCTCCACACCGGCTCGCCCGTTGTTCGGCCTAATTGCTCACGACACTAGACATCCAAACCCACGTCGAGCACCCGCACCGAGTGGGTAAGCGCGCCGACGGCGAGGTAATCCACACCCGTCCCGGCATAGTCCGCGGCGGTTTCCAGCGAAAGCCCGCCGGACGACTCCAATTCGGTGGCCGGCGCCCGGGCGTCGCGGCGTTGCACCGCGATCTGGGTCTGCCAGACCGGAAAGTTATCGAGCAGCACCAACTCGGCTTTTTCGTCCAACACCTCGTCCAGCTGCTCGAGCGAGTCGACTTCGACCTCGCACGGCAGATCGGGTGCGGCCGCTCGCACCGCGCGTAGCGCCGCGACCACCGATCCCGCCGCCGCAACGTGGTTGTCCTTGATCAGCGCCGCATCGCCCAAGCCCAGCCGGTGGTTGACACCGCCGCCGACCCGGACCGCGTACTTCTGTAGCGCCCGTAGGCCCGGCAGCGTCTTGCGGGTGTCGCGGATTTTCGCCTTGGTGCCGTCCACGGCGTCCACCCATGCGGCTGTCGCGGTGGCAATCCCGGACAGGTGGCAGACCAGGTTGAGCAGGGTCCGCTCGGCGGTCAACAGGCCCAGCATCGGAGCCTCCACCGTCAACGCCGACGCTCCCGGCTGCAGCCGCGCGCCGTCCTCGACGCGATCGAGCACCTGGTAGCCGTCAGCGCCAAGCACCTCATCGAGCACCAGCAATGCAATGTCCACACCGGCGATCACCCCGGGTTCCCGGGTGATCAGCGACGCGGTGGTTTTTGCGCCGTCGGGCACCGTCGCCAACGTCGTGACGTCCGGCCCGTAGCGCAGATCCTCCTCGAGCGCCCGGCTGATCGTGGCGCGAGCCTCGGCGAGCTCGCATTTCGAGAGGGTCATCAGCACACCGCCGCCAGCGCATCGATCTGCGCGCTGTCGTCGTCGGCCAGCCGAATAACGATGCTGCGCGCCGGGGCGACGGTGGCGTCGGAATATTCGGCGCGGTGATGACAGCCCCGGCTCTCGTTGCGGGCCAGCGCGGCGGCCGCGACCGCGCGGGCGGTCACCGTCAACGCCGCGCCTTCGAGGTCGGCCCGAGCCAGCATCGTCCGAATCGGCGCCGTCGACAGCGTGCGGGTCAGCCGGTGCAGCCCATCGGCGTCGCGGAGCACCGAGGCATCGCGGCTCATTGCC
>NZ_JBAPPI010000712.1:0-2836 GCF_049280035.1 Mycobacterium sp.
GGCAATGACACCAAGCGGGTCAACAAGTTGCTTAACGGCTGACCAGCGCCCATAACCAAGGCAGCGGCGTAACCCCCGTTACGTCCAGACGACGATAGGAACACTCATGGCACGCGTAAAGCGGGCAGTCAACGCCCAGAAGAAGCGGCGCACCATTCTGAAGGCCTCGAAGGGCTATCGCGGCCAGCGGTCCCGCCTCTACCGCAAAGCCAAAGAGCAGCAACTGCATTCACTGAACTACGCCTACCGCGACCGCCGTGCGCGCAAGGGCGAGTTCCGCAAGCTGTGGATCTCGCGGATCAACGCGGCGGCCCGCGCCAATGACATCACCTACAACCGGCTTATCCAGGGCCTGAAGGCCGCCGGTGTCGAGGTCGACCGCAAGAACCTCGCGGAGATCGCGGTGAGCGATCCGGCGGCGTTCACCGCGCTCGTCGGTGTCGCCCGGGCCGCACTGCCCGACGATGTCAACGCGCCTTCCGGAGAGGCTGCGTAACCCGGTCCGGCGGTTGAAGATTTAGCACCCGGTGCTCACCGAACGATCGGCCCGGGTGGTCGCCGCGGTCAAACTTCACCGGCAGGTCGCCCGGCGCCGAGCGCAGCGCTTCCTGGTGGAAGGCGCGCACCTGGTGGAGGCTGCATCTGGGCGCGGATTGATCCGCGAAGTTTTCGTCACCGAGGCCGCCGCGCAGCGCTACGCCGGTCTGCTCGGCCGGCAAGACGCCGCGGTCACCCTCGTCACTGAGCGCGCGGCAAAAGCCTTGTCGGACACGGTGACTCCGGCCGGCTTGGTGGCGGTCTGCGAGCTACCCAGGCTCGACTTAGATGATGTGCTTGCCGGCGAGCCGCGGCTCGTCGCAGTGGGAGTGGAGATCGGCGAGCCAGGCAACGCGGGCACCTTGATTCGCATCGCCGACGCGATGGGCGCCGCAGCGGTGGTCTTCGGTGGGTACAGCGTCGACCCGTACAACGGTAAATGCCTGCGCGCGTCGGCAGGCAGCATCTTCGCCATCCCAGTCGTCGTCGCGCCGGATGTCGGTGCGGCCGTCAGCACGTTGCAGGCCAACGGGTTGCGGGTACTGGCCACCACGGTGGACGGTGAGTTGTCTCTCGACGATGTTGAGCTCGCCGGACCGACGGCGTGGCTGTTCGGAGCCGAGTCGCACGGCTTGTCACCTCAGCTGGCCCAGCAAGCCGACATCCGGGTGGCCATTCCGATGTCCGGGGGTGCGCAAAGCCTCAATGTGGCTGCCGCGGCGGCGATTTGCCTCTACCAGAGCGCACGAGCCCAGCGGGCCAGCCGTAATCGTTAGGCGGCTTTGCCGCGACCCCGCGCCGGCCGCAGCCCGGCCAGCGAAAAAGTGGTGTGCACAAGCGATCCGGCACGCTCGACAATTCTTCTGGAGAGCGGGCTATGGGGCGGAAAATAGTGCATCGGCAGCCCGCGGCGGTCCCGCGGCGGCGCCGTAAAGCTTGGTGCCTCCACCAGCGGGGCATCGATGGCGGCCCGGCCCTGCGCCCGTCGGTAGGCGGCCAGCGCACGCGGATGCAACCGGATCTCGTCGGGCACCGCCAGAAACGCCAGCTCGACCATCTTGCCGAACAGCCGCAGCACCACTTCGTCGCCTGGTGTCCAACGGATTCCGGCCTTCTCGCGAACAGACGGCTCGAACAATCCGGCCGCAATCCAGCGTTGCCCCGCGACGAGCGGCTTGAACAGCTGGTCCCACACCGGGGTGGGCATCAGCACGAATTTCGGTTTGGGAATCCGTATTTGGAAGATGTCCAGGGTGGCCTGATTGATCTCCAGCTCATCGCGGCAGACCCGCCGCCAGTACTCCTGGAAGTCCTCCCACGACTTGGGCACCGGCCGCATGCTCATTCCGTACATCCGGTACCACTGCACATGCTCATCGAACAGCTGGCGCTTCTCGGCTTCGGTCAACCCGCCGCAGAAATACTCGGCCACCTTGATCACCAGCATGAAAAACGTTGCATGCGCCCAGTAGAACGTCTCCGGGTTCAGCGCGTGGTAACGGCGGCCGGTCGCATCGACCCCCTTGATGGAGTGGTGATACTGCTTGATCTGCTCGCCGGTCTGGGCGGCGCGACTGCCGTCGTAGACGACGCCCATGATCGGATATACCGACCGTGCCACCCGTTGCAGCGGTTCGCGCAACAAGATTGAGTGCTCCTCGACCCCGGCGCCCAATTCCGGATACATGTTCTGGATCGCGCCGATCCACACGCCCATCATCCCGGTGCGCAGGTCACCGAAGTACTTCCAGGTCAGCGAGTCCGGCCCCAGCGGATCGGCCGCGGGTTTGTCGTCGCGCTGCTCGATCGTCGCGCGCCGAGCGGACGTCACCGATGACAACGGCGTGATCGGCGTCATGGTCATCACCGGCCTCCTGGTCCTGATGAGCAATGACTCCACGATAATGTTGACAACAGCTGTTGTCTATCATTTCGACGCGCGCGGCGACGCGCCGTTATCCACTCTCGACCCCTGCGTCGCAAGCGCGTGATCAGGCGGTTTGCCGCGAATCGTGGCGTACACCACGACGGCGGTCGTTGCCGGTCTGTCCCGACACCCCCTACCCTGGGCGATGTGGAACTCGGGCCCTACCCGGCGTCCGGCGAGCCCGAGCCAACGGCGACCGCGCCGGATTCGCCTAGTTCGCGACAGCAATCCTCTGTGTCACTACAGCGGGCAGCGGAGTGGCTGCGTAGCAGGAACCAGAACCCAGCCGTCATTGAGATGGTCCGTCGAGCTCGCCGCGTATTGCCCGGCGATCCGGAATTCGGCGATCCGCTCTCAACAGCGGGCGACGGC
>NZ_JBAPPI010000713.1:0-3631 GCF_049280035.1 Mycobacterium sp.
GTATAGCCGTGCTGGAACATCGTGTTGCCGTCGTTGAACGGCTCGAACAACCGCTCGCTGGCGATCATCGCTCCGATCGGCGAGTAGCCCGACGTCATCCCCTTGGCGCAGGTGATCATGTCGGGCACGTAGTTGAAATCGGTGCAGGCGAACATCGACCCAATGCGGCCGAACGCGCAGATCACCTCGTCGGAGACCAGCAGCACGTCGTACTCGTCGCAGATCTCCCGCACCCGTTCGAAATAGCCTGGGGGAGGCGGGATGCTGCCGCCGGCGTTCTGCACCGGTTCCAGGAAGACCGCCGCCACGGTCTCGGGTCCTTCGAACTCGATCGCCTCGGTGATTCGGTCGGCGGCCCACTGCCCGAAGGTTTTGATGTCGGTGTGAAACGGTTCCGGCGCGCGATAGAAGTTCGTGTTGGGCACCCGGAAGCCGCCGGGCGTCACCGGCTCGAACGGCGCCTTGTACCGCGGCAGCCCGGTAATGGCCAAGGCGCCCTGGGTGGTGCCGTGGTAGGCGATTGATCGCGAAATCACTTTGTGCTTACCGGGTTTGCCGGTCAGCTTGAAGTATTGCTTGGCCACCTTCCACGCCGTCTCGACAGCCTCAGTGCCGCCGGTGGTGAAGAACACCCGGTTTAAGTCACCGGGGGCGTAATGCGCGAGGCGCTCGGCAAGCTCGATCGCGGTTGGAGTGGCGTATCCCCACAGCGGAAAGAACGCCAGAGTGCTCGCCTGCCGGGCGGCCACCTCCGCAAGTTCGGTACGACCGTGGCCGACTTGCACAGTGAACAGACCAGACAGCGCGTCGAGGTAGCTCTTGCCGCGGTCATCGAAGATGGTGACCCCCTCGCCGCGAGTGATGATCGGCGGCGTGATGTCCGGGCCATGCCGGGTGAAGTGCAGCCACAGGTTGTCAGTCATCTTGCTCGCGAGCGTAGCCTCGCGATATGACCGCAGCGCAGCAGGTCGGCGAGTTTGAAGCCCTGCGACCGCATCTCATGTCGGTCGCCTACCGGCTGACCGGCACGGTGGCCGATGCCGAGGACATCGTCCAGGATGCCTGGCTGCGCTGGGACAGACAGGACAAGGAGATCGCCGACCTACGGGCCTGGCTGACCACGGTGGTGAGCAGGCTCGGCCTGGACCGGTTGCGGTCGGCCGCGCATCGTCGCGAAACGTACACCGGCAACTGGCTGCCCGAGCCGGTCGTCACCGGTTTTGACGAAGCCGATCCGCTCTCTGCCGTGGTGGCCAGCGAGGACGCCCGTTTTGCGGCGATGGTGGTGCTGGAGCGTCTGTCGCCCGATCAGCGGGTCGCGTTCGTGCTGCACGACGGATTCGCCGTGCCCTTCGCCGAAGTGGCCGAGGTGCTTGGGACCAGCGAGTCCGGCGCCCGCCAGCTGGCGTCCAGGGCCCGTAGGGCCCTGGAGCGGACAGCCGCGGAGCCGGCCTCAATGTCGGGAAAGCCCGACGCGTCGCACAACGAGGTGGTCGGCCGGCTGATGGCCGCCATGGCTGCCGGTGACCTGGAGGCCGTGGTGGCGCTGCTGCATCCGGACGTCATCTTCACCGGCGATTCAAATGGCAAGGCGCCCACGGCGGTCCATGTCATCCAGGGGGCGGACAAGGTGGCCCGGTTCATCTTCGGCCTTGCCCGCCGCTACGGCGAGGCGTTCTTCACGGCGAATCAGCTGGGTCTGGTCAACGGCGAGCTGGGTGCCTACACGGCGGGCAGCCCCGGCGATGACGGGCACTGGGAAATGCTGCCGCGGATCCTCGCGATGACGGTGCGTGACGGAAAGGTCTGCGCGCTATGGGATATCGCCAATCCCGACAAGTTCACCGGCTCTCCCTTGGGTCGGCGATCCTGAACACACTGCAAGGCCGAGTCGCAATGCACCGGCT
The DNA here is from genome assembly GCF_049280035.1 of Mycobacterium sp. Classification (GTDB taxonomy): domain Bacteria; phylum Actinomycetota; class Actinomycetes; order Mycobacteriales; family Mycobacteriaceae; genus Mycobacterium. Next base: position 1,908 of record NZ_JBAPPI010000713.1, read on the forward strand.
GCTTCGCTCGCGCTAGCCCTGCGCTGCGGTTTCGCTCGCCTCGCTGGTCTCGGCCATCCAGGGAACCCGGCACGCGTCACCGGAATTGAACCCCTGTTCGGTGATACCCAGTGCGGTGTTCATCCGCGCCCGCATGTTCTCCACGCCGATCTGATAGGTCAGCTCGATCACGCCGTTCTCACCGAAGCGGGTCCGCAGGTCGGCTACCTGTTCGTCGGTGACGGTGTGTGGGTCGGTGGTCATCGCGCCGGCATAGGCGATGGCGGCCCGCTCGTCATCGGTGAATCGCGGTGAGGTGGCGTAATTTTCTATGTCTGCGAGGCGCTCGACGTCCAGGCCGTCGAGGCGCTGCAGCATCGACCCGAAGTCGACGCACCACGAGCAGCCGACGGTGCGTGCAGCCCAAAACACCGCCAGCTCGCGGACGTTGGCTGGGAGCTTGCGTGACGCCGATTGCAGCATGGTCTCGTGGACGGCGCTGGCGATCAGCAGCCGCGGGTGGTGCGCGGATACTGCGAACGGCTCGGGGACTTCGCCGAAGCGCCGCTTCGCGTACCGGTACATGGCGCGGATGAGCCAGTTGGCCCGTTTCGGGGGCAAGGGTTCAATGCGGGTTTTCTCTGTCATACCAGTCAGACGATTCAGCCCACTAAGGTGTGACAGCACTTGGATCAGTAGGTCAGGCAGCTCGCCGCCGGCTGACGTTGGTCGCGTACTCTCGCACTGGCCGATCGGCAGCCCTTGTCGGCCGTTGGTTCAGGCTTGCGTTGGTCTGGTACTGGCGGGGCTCAATCTCCTGCGCCAACTTGCGGTTCATAGCTTAAGGAACGCTACTGTCTATTAGCTTATTCCCACCTGTGAAGAACTTCAGCGTGCGAACATCAGCGCGCGCTTGACCTCTTGAATTGCCTTGGTCACTTCGATACCCCGGGGGCAGGACTCGGTGCAGTTGAATGTGGTGCGGCACCGCCACACCCCATCGACCTCGTTGAGGATGTCGAGGCGCTCGGCGGCGGCCTCGTCGCGGCTGTCGAAGATGAAGCGGTGCGCGTTGACAATGGCTGCCGGACCGAAGTAGCTGCCCTCGCTCCAGAACACCGGGCAGCTGGTGGTGCAGCAGGCGCACAGGATGCACTTGGTGGTGTCGTCGTAGCGCGCGCGATCGGTTTGGCTTTGGATTCGCTCCCGGGTCGGCGGGTTGCCGCTGGTGATCAGGTATGGCTTCACCGCGCGGTAGGCCTCGAAGAACGGCTCCATGTCGACCACCAGGTCCTTCTCCACCGGCAGCCCGCGGATCGGTTCGATCGTGATGGTGAGTGACTTGCCCGCCTTTTTGGGAAGCAAGTCGCGCATCAGCACCTTGCAGGCCAGCCGGTTGACACCGTTGATCCGCATCGCGTCGGAGCCGCAGACGCCGTGTGCGCAGGACCGGCGGAAGGTGAGCGTGCCGTCGAGGTAGCTCTTGATGTAGATCAGCAGGTTGAGCACCCGGTCGGTGGGCAGGCAGGGCACCCGGAAGCTCTGCCAGCCACCGGAATCGGCGTTCTGGTCGGGGTTTTCCGGGTTGAACCGGGCGATCCTCAGCGTCACCATCACCGAGCCCTCGGGGATCGGGGGCAACGGCGGATCCCCGCCTGGCGTGGTCTCGACAACCGAACTCATCAGTACTTCCGTTCCATCGGCTCGTAGCGGGTCTGTACCACGGGTTTGAAATCCAGTCGAAT
>NZ_JBAPPI010000714.1:0-4912 GCF_049280035.1 Mycobacterium sp.
CCAGGTGTCCCGCGGCGGACGCGGCTGCGGGAACTCGGCAAGCCACATGTGCACACCCTGATGAGCCGGATCGGCACCAAGTAGCCGGTGCAGCGCCGTCGTGCCGGTGCGCACCAATCCGGTGACAAAGATGGGCCGCTTGATGGCGACGTCGGCATGTTGCGGGTATTGCTTCCAAGCCGATTCCGACAGCAGCCTGGCCACCAGCGCGCCGCGTAGGAAGAAGCGGTTCATCTTGCTGCCCAACGCGGTCAGGCCGGCTTCCCGCTGGTAAGAGTCCAGCAGCACGGCCAACGCTTCGCGGTAGTTGTCGTCGTCGGCGCCGAAGTCGTCGAGCCCGGTCAGCTTGGTGGCCGACGCGTGGAGTTCGTCGACGGTTGCGATTTCGGTGCGTTCGGTCATTACGCCGACTCTCCCCCGCAAGCGGGAGGTGCCCCCACCTCATCGCTTCGCTCTGCATCGTCGTCGCCGGCGGGCATCAGGTGTGGTACTCGCCGCAGTTGACATCGAGCGTCTGGCCGGTGATGCCGCTGGACAGGTCGCTGGCCATGAAGAGAATCGCCGACGCTACCTCGTCCTCGGTGGGCAGCCGCTTGAGGTCGGAGTTCGCCGCTGTTGCCTGGTAGATCTGCTCTGCTGTGGTGCCGTACTTGGCCGCCTGATGGTTGAAGTAGGCCTGCAAAGTGTCACCCCAGATGTAGCCGGGGGCAACGGAATTGACGCGGATGCCCTGCTCACCCAGCTCGGTGGCCAACGACTGCGACATGGACAGCAGCGCGGACTTGGCCATCTTGTAGGCGCCGTATTTCGCCTGGGAGTGCCGGATCACCATGGAGTTGACGTTGACGACCGAGCCGTGCGACGCGGCCAGCGCCGGGGTGAAGCCCTGGATGAGCCTTAAAGCCCCCAGCGCGCTGAGCTCGATCGCGTCGCGGATGTGCTGAAATGTGGTGCCGGCCAATGGCTTCATCGATGGCACCCGAAACGCGTTGTTGATCAGCACGTCGGCCTTGCCGTAGGCCTCGATGGTGGCGTCGACGAGGTTGGCGACCTGATCGTCGTGGGTGATGTCGGTGCGCACCGTCACCGCCCGGCCTCCGGCGTCGGCGATCTGCTTGGCGACGTCGTCGAGACGCTCCGGGGTGCGGGCAGCCAGCACCAGGTCGGCCCCCTCCCGTGTGCATCGGTGCGCCAGCGTCGTGCCCAGACCCGGGCCGACCCCACTGATCACCACAACCTTGCCGTCGAGCATTTCGGTCATCCCAGCATCCTTGCCGCAATTTGCTGTTGGCGCAACGCTATTCGCGTACGCCATTCCTCATCTGAAATCTTGTTGTGCTCGAAATGCGGCAAGTTGGCCGGTATCGCGTCGAAGTCGACCAACTCGACGGTAGGTCCGTCGGCGTCGGCGAGTTGGCGCGACACTCGTTGCCAGCGGAACTGCAGAAAACCCCGCCGATGGCCGAGCGTCTCCACCCAATTGGTAACGCCGGGGTTTTGGTCGGCGACGACGATGCGTACCTTGCCGTCCGGATCCGCCTGGGCCTGAGTGTTGTTCAACGACGTCTGGTGGTTGATGTAGTCCAGCGAGATGTACCACAGGCTACCTAGCTGGAAGCCGAGGTAGGGGGCATCGGAGACCGGGATGGTGATCACCAGCGCTTGATCGGGCCGCAGGTCGAAGTGCCCGACCGACGAATACTGGGTGGCCAGGCCGCCGGGTGTCAACCGGGGCGCGACCATCGTGTTGACCGGGATGTCGAGATAGAACCATTGCGGAAACTGCAACCACGTCTTGATCCGATTGACTAGTTGCTTTCCCGCTGTGGCATAACGCTTTTCAATGGCCTGGCGAGTCAGTGGCGGCGGCGCGGTGCCTGCGGTGTCCAATCGGGAAATGGACAGCGTGCCCCGCTGCGCCGACCAGTCGCCGTACACCTCACGGATCACTAGCTGACCGGGGCTCGTCGGTCGCACCTGCCATTGGAAGCTGCCGTCGGCAGCGATCTCGAGCTCGCGGTCGTCGAACGCGGCCTGGCTGGCGGGCACGCTGTCGTCGGTGTACTCACCGCCGAGCAACTGAAAGCTCAGGTCGGTGGTGGTGCCACGCACGCCGGTGACCAAGTAATCGTGGTCAGGCTGGACCCGGCAGCCGAAGTAGAGGGTGTCCGGGTTGTCCAAGCCCATCTTGGTGAACGGCCCGGTGCCCGACAGCAGCATCGGATGGTTACGCTCGTAGTCAAACACCATGTGCGTGCAGGCCGCCACACACCCGGCCAGGTATTGCAGCCCCTCGAACAGGTCGGCTTCGGTCTCGATATGCGGTGCGGCTGCGACCAGTTTTTCGGCCTCGGCGATTGCGTCGGTAAGCGGCTGGGAGAAGAGGGGAGCGGACACGCCTTGACGCTAGAACGTGTTCTAATTTTCGTCAATGGGCGAACATTCCCGCGTGTTGGCGCGGGCAGTCACCGACGAGGCTTGCTCATTCCCCGACTACGGCGCGCACTGTTGCGACAGGTCGATCAGGTGCTGCCGCACATCCGGATGCCGATTCAGGTAATCGATGACGTTGGGGCCGCCGCCCTCGGCCTCGGACCTGGCCTGCAGCTCGTGGTGCAGGTCGGGATGCCGCTGTAGGTACGAGTCGATGGAATTACCCACGGTCTGATCGCATTCGGCGTTCGCCACTGGCAACGCAATGAGCGTCGCGGCCGAGGCACTCAGCAGGCCACCAGCGAGCAGACCATACAGTCCGCGGCGACGGGACCTCGGGGTTCTGGAAGTCATGGTCATCGGATTGCTCCTTCGGGCACCGGCTCTTGCTTCGATGTAATAATCGAGGGTACCCGCGACAGCGTTACCGCTGCCTTTGCTGAAGCTGTGAGGCTAGTGTGTGACGGCTTTCTGACCGCTGGCCGCCTGCTCGCGCTTGATCTCCAACGCGATATCGATGAGCTGGTCTTCCTGACCGCCGATGAGTTTGCGCTGGCCCGCCCGGTGCAACAGCTGGTGAGCCGGAACGTCGTAGCGCTCGGCCTGGCGCACGGCATGCTTGAGAAAGCTGGAGTAGACCCCGGAGTACCCCATGATCAGGGCGTTGCGGTCGAGTAGGCATTCGGCCGGCATCGCCGGGCGCACCACGTCCTCGGCGGCGTCGGCGATGTCGAAGAAGTCGATGCCGGTCTTGACGCCGATCTTGTCGAACACCCCGATCAGGGCCTCGACGGGCGCGTTGCCCGCACCGGCGCCGAAGCGCCGGCAGGAGCCGTCGATCTGCTTGGCGCCCGCCCGCACGGCCTCCACCGAGTTCGCCACCCCCAGGCCGAGGTTCTCGTGGCCATGAAAACCAACTTGAGCAGCCGACCCCAATTCGGCGACCAGCGCCGAAACCCGGTCCGCGACGCCGTCGAGCACCAGCGCCCCGGCCGAGTCGACCACGTAGACGCACTGGCAGCCGGCGTCGGCCATGATCCGGGCCTGCGCGGCCAGCTTCTCCGGCGGAATGGTGTGCGCCATCATCAGGAACCCGACGGTTTCCAGCCCCAGCTCGCGGGCCAGGCCGAAGTGCTGAATCGACACGTCGGCCTCGGTGCAGTGGGTGGCGATTCGGCAGATCGAGCCGCCGTTGTTCTGGGCCTCCTTGATGTCCTCCTTGGTGCCCACACCAGGCAGCATCAAGAAGGCGATCTTCGCCTCTTTGGCGGTTTCGGCCGCCAGCTTGATCAGCTCCTGCTCGGGTGTCTTGGAGAACCCGTAGTTGAAGCTCGAGCCACCCAGCCCGTCACCGTGGGTGACCTCGATGACCGGCACACCCGCGGCGTCCAGGGCAGCCACGATCGCGCCGACCTCGTCCTTGGTGAACTGGTGGCGCTTGTGGTGCGAGCCGTCGCGCAGGGACGTGTCGGTCATCCGGACGTCCCAGATCGGGTTGAAGAAGATGTCGGTACTCACGCTTGCGCTCCTCCCGCCGTCGCGGATAGGGATTCCTTCGCGATTTCCTCGCCGACCTTGGTGGCCGCGGCGGTCATGATGTCGAGGTTGCCCGCATACGGGGGCAGGTAATCGCCTGCGCCCTCGACCTCGACGAACGTGGTGACCAAGGCCTGGCCGCCGGAGTTGATCGACGGCTCGTCGAACTGCGGCTCGTTGAGCAACCGGTATCCCGGCACGTAGGTCTGCACCTCGGCCACGACATCGTGGATGGACTTGGCGATCGCGTCGCGGTCGGCATCCTCGGGAATGGCGCAGAAGATGGTGTCGCGCATGATCATCGGCGGGTCGGCCGGGTTGAGGATGATGATCGCCTTACCGCGCTTGGCGCCACCGATGGTTGCCACACCGTTGCTGGTGGTCTTGGTGAACTCGTCGATGTTCGCCCGGGTCCCGGGACCGGCGGAAACTGAAGCCACCGACGCCACGATCTCGGCATAAGGCACGTCCACAACCCGCGACACCGCATAGACGATGGGGATGGTCGCCTGCCCACCACAGGTGATCATGTTGACGTTGGGCGCGTCGAGGTGCTCACGCAGGTTCGCCGGCGGAATCACCGCCGGACCGACCGCGGCCGGCGTCAGGTCGATGGCCCGGATGCCCGCCGCCTGGTACTTCGGGGCCGCGTCGCGGTGCACGTAGGCGCTGGTTGCCTCGAACACCATGTCGGGCTTCTCGGACTGGGCGAGCAGCCAGTCGACACCTTCGTGGGTGGTCTCCAGACCCAGCTTGCGCGCCCGCGCCAAGCCTTCGCTTTCGGGGTCGATACCCACCATCCAGCGCGGTTCGAGCCACTCCGAGCGCCGCAGTTTGTACAGCAGGTCGGTGCTGATATTGCCCGACCCGACAATGGCAACAGTTGCCTTGGACGGCATGGACGCTCCTTTTACTCGAAAGACAGCCGGACGGACCCGAGGCC
>NZ_JBAPPI010000715.1:0-6309 GCF_049280035.1 Mycobacterium sp.
CTGACCGACACGACGCCGTTGAGCACGCTGTTGACCGATGTGGGGCTGAGCGACACGACGCCGTTGAGCACGCTGTTGACCGATGTGGGGCTGAGCGACACGACGCCGTTGAGCACGCTGTTGACCGATGCGGGGCTGGGCAGCACGACCCTGGACGCGCTGCTGGGTGACTTCGGCCTCAGCCAAACAACGACGCTGACCAACCTGTTCACTGACCTCGGCTTTGGAACCGACACCGTGGACCAGCTGTTCTCCGCATTGTTGGCTTCCCTCTAAGCGCACAGGGTCAGCGCTGGCACGTTGGGCACCAGTAGGCGACCCGGTCGCCGGCGTTGTCCTTTTCGAGCGCGGTGCCGCAGCGACGGCACTCCTGCCCGGCGCGCCCGTACACCCAGAGCTGGCGGCCGGGTCGGGTGTCGCCGGTGGTACACCGGTTCCACCGTAACCGGTTGGCCCACAGCATTTCTCGCGCCCGCATGGCCAGCCGCTGCGGGTCGGGCAGCGAACCGACCGGCGCGCTGGGCAGCCGTCCGTTGACGAAACACAGTTCGTTGCAATAGACATTGCCGATCCCGGCCATCACCCGCTGGTCGAGCAGTGCCTCGGCGAGGGGCCGCTTGGGGTCGGTCATCAGGTTGGTGACCGCGACCCGCGGATCCCAGTCGGCGCCCAGCAAGTCCGGCCCCAGATGGGCCACCGCGTCCTCGTCGTCTTGCCGGTCGAGGATCTCCAGCACGCCGAGGTCAATCCCGACGGCACGAATTTCACCTGCTTCCAAGATAATTCGCACTCGGTGATCGGGCGGACGGGCGCTCACCCGCCAGCTGCCGTCCATCTTCAGATGCGAGTGGATACTGGCCGGCCCGACGCGAATGAACAGATGCTTGCCACGGCTGAGCACCTCCTCGACCACCTGACCGGTCAGGTCGACGGTTGCAAAGCGCGGCACCCGCACATCGCATCGCGTCAGTGTGCGACCGACGAGTGCCTTCCGCAGCGTTTCTGCGGTCTGAAAGACCGTGTCCCCCTCGGGCATACGCTATCGCAGCCGAAGCCCGCGCGGGGTCCGGGCGAACCCCGCGTCGGACAGCGCGCTCACAGCCGGCGCGGACACGTCGGGTCCCAGCACGGCGAGGCCGTTGATCCGCTCAACCAGAATCGAACTGACCCGCCCCGCCTTGACCAGCTCGGCCAACGCCGCGCCTGCCGCGCGGTTGACGTCAGGATCGTCGCTGAAGCTCAGCAGCGAGCGGCCGCCGCGCTCGACAAACCAGACCAGTTGGCCGTCGACCAGCACAACCAGCGCTCCGGCTTTGCGGCCCGGCCGGGCGCCGCCGTCTTCCTCCGATATGCGGGACGGCCAGGGCAGCGTGGCGCCGTACGGGTTGGCCGGGTCGGCAGCAGCCAGCACCACCGCCCGGTACTCGTGGAGCGTCGGGTCTTCGAAAGAGCCGGGCTCGTCGAGGTAGCCGCGCAACCGGTCGACCGTTGATGCCACTGCGAACTGGGCGCCGCCCAGCGACTCGACGAAATAGCCACGTTGGCATCGGCCAGCTTCTTCGAACGTGGTCAGCACCTTGTAGAGCATCGCGAATCCGCCCGGTACTGCTTCGGCCGCCACCGCGCCTCTGGTCAGCACGCCGTGGCGGTTCAGCAGCAGCTCGGCTAAGTGGTGTGCCCGCAGCGTCGAATCCGGTTCGGGCCCAGGCAGCGCTGACCAACGGCCCGCCACCGTGGGGTCGGTGGCGCGGGACTGGGCGTGCGCGACGCTGTAGCGGCTCAGCCGGGGCGGACGCGCTCCGCGACCCAGCCGGTGCGCAGGTGCGGACCGTCTGCGGCTGCCCGGACCAGCACCCAGCATCGCACGGACCGGCGCGAAGGTGTCACCGGTGACCGAGCCGGCCCAGATGAGTTCCCACAGTGCCGCTTTGAGTTCTTGCTCGCCGATACCCGTCTGCGCGAGTTGCCGGAAGAAAAAGGCCCCGCCGCCGGCCAGCGCGTCCAGGATCGCCTGGTGGGCCGCGGTCAGCTCGATCGTGGCGGGGGGAGTCAGGGTCAGCGGCGCCGTGTCAGCCGGATGAAAGGCGATCCAGCCGTCGCTGGCCGAGATCGATCCGCCGCCCGACCAGACAACCTCGCCGGAAGCCAGCAGTTCGTCGAGCATCGCGGGGGAGTAGTCGCGTACCCGAGGGGGCAGCACCAGCGATTCGACCGCCGAGGCGGGCAGCGGGACGCCCGCTAGCTGGTCGAGGACGGCCGCAAGTCCGTCAATGCCGGCGTTGGTGGCGGAGCCGACCTGATGCCAGCCCGGCAGGAACCGCGCGTAGGCGCTGGTGCTGACCGGCTCGACTTGCGCCCGCAGCGCCGCCAGCGATCTGCGGCGCAAGATCCGCAACACGTCGGCGTCACACCACTGGTCACCGGCCGCCTCGACAGAGAACTCGCCGCGGACCAGCCGCCCATCGGCGGCCAGCCGGCCCAGCACGTCGGCCGCTACCCGCAGCCCGAGCCCGAACCGGGCGGCGACGTCGGAGGTGGTGAACGGCGCGTGGGTGCGGGCATATCGGCCCAGCAGCTCACCCAACGGATCGCTGACCGCCTCGGTGAAGCCGGTTGGCACGCCGACCGGCACGGCCACTCCCACCCCGTCGCGCAGTCGGCCGATGTCCTCGATCGCGACCCACCAGCTCTGTCCGGCGAAAGAAACGGCCAACGCGCGTTTGGCGGCGCACAGTCCTTCCAACCAGCCGCCGACGTCGGCGCCGCCGGCTCGGGCGGCGACCTCTTCGGTGGTCAACGGGCCAAGCAGCCGCAGTAGATCAGCGGCTGCCTCGGCATCACGGGCTACCCGGTCGGCCGACAGATGCTGCAGTTGCCTGCCGGTGGCCGCGACGACTTCCGGGTCGAGCAGCTCGCGCAGCTCGACGCGGCCCAGCAGTTCGGCCAGCAGCGTGGCGTCCAGGGATAGCGCCGCAGCGCGGCGCTCGGCCAGCGGGCTGTCGCCCTCGTACATGAACGCGCCGACATAGCCGAACAGCAGCGACGCCGCGAACGGCGAGGGCGTGACGGTCTCGGTCTCCAGTACGCGTACCTTGCGCGCGGCGATGTCGGCCATCAGCCCGGCCAGCATCGGTACGTCGTAGACGTCCTGCAGGCATTCGCGGACCGCCTCCAGCACGATCGGGAAGTCCGGATATTTGCGGGCCACGTCGAGCAGCTGTGCGGCGCGCTGGCGTTGATGCCACAGCGGCGATCGGCGGCCGGGATGCCGCCGCGGCAGCAGCAGGGCACGCGCCGCACACTCCCGGAATCGGGAGGCGAACAGCGCCGAACCACCCACTTCTGCGGTGACGATTGGGTCGATCTCGTCGGCGTCGAAGACGAACAGTTCGGCGCCCGGTGGCTTGTCGGCAGGCCCGGACTCGGAGAAGGTGTCCGGCAACCGGACCACGATGCCGTCGTCCGAGGCGGTCGGCTTCTCATCTATGCCGTAGCGGTCGCGCAGTCGCCGGCTCACCGCGAGTGCGAGCGGGCCGTGTACGCGCAGACCATAGGGGGAGTGCAGGATCACCCGCCAGTCGCCCAGTTCGTCGCGGAACCGCTCGACCAGCAAGGTGGCGTCGGTGGGCACCACAGTGGTGGCGGCGCGCTGGTCATCCAGCAGCCGCCACAGGTTGTCGGTGGCGTAGTCATTGAAACCCAGTTCAGCACAACGTGTTTCGAACGAATCGCGAGCCAGACCGGCCAGCTCGCCGGTGAACTTGCCGACCGCCCGGCCCAACTCGGCGGGTCGCCCGGCATTGTCGCCGCGCCAGAACGGCAGCCGGGCAGGCTGACCGGGCGCCGGGATCACTAGAACGCGGTCGTGGGTGATCTCGGTGATCCGCCAGCTGGTGGCTCCTAACGAGATAACATCACCGGGGCGGGACTCGTAGACCATCTCCTCATCGAGTTCGCCTACACGAGAAGGTTTCTCGGAATCAGTAGCCAGGTAGACGGTGAACAGGCCGCGGTCCGGGATCGCGCCGCCCGAGGTGACCGCCAGCCGCTGCGCGCCCGGCCGTGCCGTCACGGTACCGGTATCCCGGTCGTAGACCAGCCGCGGCCGCAGCTCGGCGAACTCGGTTGACGGGTACTTGCCGGATAGCAGATCCAGCGTGGCCTCAAATGCGCTGTGCGGCAGCGTCGCGAACGGCGCGCTGCGTCGCACAATATCGAACCAGCGGTCGACGTCGAGCGGTTCGAGCGCCGCCGCGGCCACGGTGTGCTGGGCGAGAATGTCGAGTGGGTTGGTCGGCACCCGCATCGTCTCGATCTGACCGCTGAGCATGCGCTGCACGGTTACCGCGCAGCCGATCAGGTCGGTGCGGTGCTTGGGGAACAGCACCCCTTGCGAGATCTCGCCGACCTGGTGTCCGGCGCGCCCGATGCGCTGCAGGCCGCTGGCCACCGACGGCGGCGCCTCGACCTGGATTACCAGGTCGACGGCGCCCATGTCGATGCCCAGCTCCAAGCTCGAGGTCGCCACCACCGCCTTCAGCCGCCCGGATTTGAGCTCCTCTTCGACAATGGCACGCTGTTCCTTGCTCACCGAGCCGTGGTGGGCACGCGCCAGCACGGGCGGGGCGCCGTAAGTCTGGCCGCTGCCCAACAACTGGGCCGGGGCGCCGCCGCCGACCTTCGGGTTGGCGGCGGACGGGAGATCCACTCCTGAGCGTTCAGCGTGGATCTCGTTGAGCCGAGCGGTCAGTCGCTCGGCCAGCCGCCGTGAGTTGGCGAATACGATCGTCGAGTTGTGCGCTTCGACCAGGTCGACCAGACGTGCCTCCACATCGGGCCAAATGGTGTTGTCCGCGAGGTTAGCCATGTCCGGGACCGGCACCTGCACAGTCAGCTCGAAGGTCTTCGCCGCCGCCGGCGCCACGATGGTCGTGGGTGATGCGCCGGACAAAAACCGGGCAACCTCCTCGGGCGGGCGCACCGTCGCCGACAGGCCGATGCGCTGCGCGGGTGCCTGCAACATGTCGTCGAGCCGCTCCAACGACAGCGCCAGGTGAGCGCCCCGCTTGGTGCCGGCGATGGCGTGGATCTCGTCCACGATCACGGTTTCCACACCGGCCAGGGTCTCCCGGGCCGCCGAAGTCAGCATCAAGAACAGCGATTCGGGCGTGGTGATCAACACGTCCGGCGGTCGGGCGATGAGCTGGCGGCGCTGCGCGGGTGGGGTGTCGCCCGATCGCACGCCGACGGTGATCTCCGGCGGGGGTAGACCGCGTCGTTCGGCGACCCGGGTCATTCCCGCCAGCGGGGTGCGCAGGTTGCGCTCGACGTCGACGGCCAAGGCTTTCAGCGGCGACACGTACAGAACCCGGGTGCCGGGCGCGCGTTCGTCGCGCGGTGGACCGGCCGGGCCGGCGAGTCTGTCTATTGCCCACAGAAACGCCGCCAGTGTCTTACCCGACCCGGTCGGCGCGATGACCAGGGTGTTTTGGCCGTCGGCGATCGCCGCCCAGGCGTCGGACTGGGCCGCGGTCGGCGCGGCGAAGGTACCGGCGAACCAGTCGCGGGTGACGACACTGAACCGCGCGAGTGGATCAGCGGGCACGGTGCTCACCTAGCCCATGGTGCCAGCGGGCACTGACAAGGGGTCAAGTGTCGCCGCGCCGGCGTCAGCGCTGGTCGGGACCGACCGCCTTGGCCAGTTGTTCGGGAATCCCGTTGACCCGGATGATCGCGTCGAGTAGCGAGTGAGCGCAGGTTTCGCTCAGATGGCCTGCGTCGGTCGCGGGGTGGATGATCCGCTGCCGGCACACCTCGAAGGTCAGCGCCAGCCACCCGTGGATGACGATCCGCAGGTCGCGTTCCACGTCGGGCGCGAGCTCGGCACTCGGGCCGTCGACCTCCATGATGCGGTTCATGATGTGTTCCATCTGCCGATCCTTGGCCTCGTCGTCGATGCCGAGTAACACCGGATCGGAGCGGCCGAGGCCGACGTATGCGGCCCAGGCCGCGTGCGGGTGCTCCTGGTGGTACTGCATGTAGGCCAGGACGCCGTCCCGGGTTTCCTCAAACAGCGACTGGCCTGGTGACGGTAGGGCGTTGGTGGTCTCGAACAGCTGGTCTGCCTGTCCTTTGACGACGGCGGCGAAGAACGCCCGCTTGTCCGGGAAGTAGTGATACATCAACGCCCGGGACACACCGGCCCGCTCGGCGATCTCGTCGATTCGGACCTCGTCGTAGGGTCGTTGGCCGAAGACTTCCGCACCTAGTGCCAACAACTCGGCGCGGCGGTCGTCCGGAGATAACCGG
>NZ_JBAPPI010000716.1:0-3130 GCF_049280035.1 Mycobacterium sp.
ACCTAGATCTCGGGGTCGCCCTCCAGATGGCGCAGGTAGCTCTCGACGATCGCGATCGTTTCGCTATGGCCGGCGGACATGTCAAGCGCCTGCTCGATCACCAGGACTCGGGACACACTGGTCATCAGCACCGACCACACCAGCGGGGGCACCTCCGCCGGGCCCCCGAGATCCTTGCCGTAGCGACCGAGGACCGTCGACAGCGCCTTTTGTTGCTCGTCGCGGAAACGCTCGGCGTAGTAGGCAATTTCGGCTCTGAGCGCTTTGCGGTGGTTGGCCAGCGCGATGAATTCCATGGTGATCGCGGTGGCCGCCGGATCGGTGCTGAACCGCCACAGCGCCCACAACGGTTGCCGCGCCTGCAATACCTGCGCTTGCGCCTCAAGGCCTTCCTCGGCGCGACGCCGAAACGCGGCCAGGAACAGATCGTCCATGGTGCGGAAGTAGTAGTGAACGAGCTGCGGCTTCAGCGCCGCCTTCTCCGCGACACGACGGGAAGTGACTGCGGCATAACCCTCTTCGAGCATCAACTGCTCGGCGGCGTCGAGCAGCACGCCGCGGTTCTTGGCGTCGGGTGCCCCGATTCTTCGCGCCGAAGTCATGCCTTGGCTCCAAAATCCTGCTCGTCGCGTGCTCAACATCGGTGATCGTAGCGTCGGGCGACGCAGCGACCTTGACCACGACATTAGCGCCATGCTAAGCAGGTGCTCAGCAATTACTGCACTTTTGCCGACTTCAGATCCCGGCGGCGCACGCCGCGCCGCCCTCACACCACGGGTAAATCAGCCTCGGGAGGCGCGCGTAAATGACAATCCCTAATTCAACGTTCGATTCCATCGACTTTTTCACCGACCCGTCCCTGGTTCCCGATCCGCATCCCTACTTCGACTACCTGCGCAGTCAAAACCCGGTGCTGCGGCTACCCCACCACAACGTCGTCGCGGTCACCGGGTGGGAAGAGGCCAACGCGGTCTATAAGGACCCGGATACCTTCTCCAACTGCGTCGCGCTCGGTGGTCCGTTTCCGCCGTTGCCGTTTGAGGTCGACTGTGACGACCTCAGCTCTTTGATCGATGCGCACCGCGACCAGTTTCCGATGTTCGAGCACATGGTGACGATGGATCCGCCCGACCACACCCGCGCACGTTCGATCCTGAGCCGGTTGCTCACACCCAGCCGGCTGAAGGAAAACGAGGAGTTCATGTGGCAGCTGGCCGATCGCCAGCTCGAGGAATTTCTCGACAACGGCGAATGCGAGTTCATCGCCGAGTATTCAAAGCCGTTCGCGACGTTGGTGATCGCTGACCTGCTCGGTGTCCCGGAGGAAGACCACAAGCAGTTCCGCCATGTATTGGGCGCCGACCGCCCCGGCGCGCGGGTAGGGGCACTGGATCACGAGTCGGTCGGCATCAACCCGCTGCAGTGGCTCGACGACAAGTTCTGCTCATACATCGAAGACCGGCGCAGCAATCCCCGCGATGACGTGCTCACCTCGTTGGCGACGGCGCAGTACCCCGACGGATCCACGCCCGAGGTGATCGAGGTAAGTCGTTCAGCGACATTCCTTTTCGCCGCGGGGCAGGAGACCACCGCCAAGCTGCTGTCCGCGGCGCTGCAGGCGCTCGGCGATCGACCCGAGGTCCAGCAGAAGCTGCGCAGCGACCGCAGCCTGATTCCGGGATTCATCGAGGAATCGCTGCGGATGGAGAGCCCGGTCAAAAGTGACTCCCGGCTTGCCCGCAAACCGGCCACCGTCGGCGGCGTCGACATTCCGGTCGGCACCATCGTGATGGTGTTACCCGGTGCCGCCAACCGTGATCCGCGCCGATTCGAAAATCCACATGAGTTCCAGCTCGACCGCAAGAATGTTCGCGAGCACATGGCGTTCGCCCGTGGCGTGCATTCCTGCCCCGGCGCACCGCTGGCCCGGGTCGAGGGCCGCGTCTCGCTCGAGCGCATCTTGGACCGGATGTCCGAAATCAACATCAGCGAAACCAAACACGGACCCGCTCGCGAACGTCGCTACAACTACGAGCCGACGTACATCCTGCGCGGGCTGTCCGAACTGCACCTGACTTTCACGCCGCGGCCAGCGCTGGCGCCAGCGCGCTAGCCAACGGCTCTGCCATTTCTGCGCTGAAATCGCGAATCGCCTTGGTGCGCAACGGCTTGTCGCGAAATCCGCCGTACGCGTGTCGACCCGGGGTCGTGGTGTCAGCTCCGCGAGCACGCAGATTTATCGCAATACCCTCACTGGTAGATGCGACCAGCCGGTGAAGTTGATCGCATTAACCCGTTTGCAGCCTTCCCAGATGACCTCGTAGCGGGGCATGAACTCGAGCATGTGCTCTAGCGCCACCGCGGTTTCAATCCGGGCGAGGGCGGCGCCAAGGCAAGTGTGGATCCCCGTCCCGAATCCGAAGTGTTGTGCCAGGGTGTGGTCGCGATCGATGTAGAACATGTCAGGGTCGGGAAATACGCTGGGGTCGCGATTCGCCGAAGCACCACACAGCAACACAGGTTTGCCCGCCGGGATCGTGACCCCGTGCAGCGTCGCGTCTTTCAGCGTCCATCGCGCGTTGTACAGCACTGGCCCGTCGTACCTGAGTAGCTCTTCTACCGCGGCAGGAATCTTTGCGCGGTCATCGAGCAGTTTCTGCCATTGGTCGGTGTGTTTCGCGAAGATCGCCACGGCGTTGCCTACCAGGTTCTTCACGGTCGACACGCCCGCGCCGCCCAACAGCATTGCGAAGAGGGTGATCTCATAGTCTTCCAAGCTGCTGATCTCCCCGGCGTCCCGCTCGATTTCGGCAGCGATGAGCTTGCTGATCATGTCGTTGGCTGGTTGCGCACGACGTTCTTGCACGAGGTTGTAGTAATAGGCGGCGGTTTGTATCTGGGCCTGAATGCCGGCCTCGCTTCGGTCTATCTCGCCCGGCTCATTGCCGATTCCCTTGTCGACCAATGTTCGTAGCTCTTCGCGGAACTCGTCGGGCACACCCAACATAGCGGTGATGACGTCCACCGGAAAAAGAGCAGAAAAATCGTGGATCACATCGAACCGGCGAGGATCGGCGTTTTGGAGGTAATCCCGAACTAGTTCGGTGACCGTGTCGCGCAGTGACTCGAT
>NZ_JBAPPI010000717.1:0-3041 GCF_049280035.1 Mycobacterium sp.
TGCCTCAACAGGGCAAGCGCGACACCTGAACATCTGTGTGATTAGCCCGCCGCTCGTCGTGCCTGTCCTTATCCTCAAAGCCATGGCAAACGAAATCATCGAACAACTGGCAGAGCAGGTTCGTCAACTTCAGGCGGACTATACGGCGCTGGCAGAACGCGTTCAGAAGATTGAAAACGAACGCAAGCGCGAGAAGGACAAGCAATCGTGCGACGATTTGCAGTTCCGCTCGGCCGGCGGATAGCTCCGCGCCAGCAGCACCCAGCAACCGGCTGCAGACCGCGTGACGTTCACACCACGTCTAAACTTTCGGTCAACCGTCTCCACGTGCCGATTTGCCGGTGCTGTCCAGAAAGCCCCGATTTCCACCGTCAGCCGTGGTGGCGTGTGGGCCGGATTCACCCAATTGCGCGGGCGAGTTGGGCAGCAAATTCAGGTCCGTCGTTGACAAGGGCGTAGCCGCCGGCCAGGCCGCCTTGGTTGCAGAAGGCTCGTCGCCGTCGCACCCTCCGATGAGTCACGACGCCGGTCTCGCGGTTGACGCGCGGAACCAGGCGCGTGGCCGCGCGCGGCACCACGGCAGTGGGGAAGCGGCTGACAGAATCGCCGTACACCGCCTGGCTCCGTGACCAACGCCGCACGATCCGGCGAGCCGCCAGGTATGCGTCCTGTGCGACCTCCATCACAGCGATGGCCTTCTTCAGTCCGTACACACCCCAGCCCGGCCAGGGCCGCGGCCCGGCTGTCGGGCAGTCCCAAACGGCAACAGACTGAACTCGATTCGGCTCACCACGACGACCATCGCATCAGCACACTGACGGTACCGTCACCTAGAAGACCACGGCCTCGCTCACCACAGGCGATCGGGGCCGCTCTCATCGACCATCATCACCAACCCAATGACGCCGACATCGTCATCCCCAGTGTCGGCCAACGCCCTGTTTGGTTCACTCGGGTTGCCACGACGGCAGCGGCAGAAGGATCTCGGCGACCTCGGTCATCTTGTGCCGTGTCACCATCAGCTCGAGGATCTGCTCCGGGGTCTGCGGTGGGTTGGTTCGGCGATTCGACATCTCTCGCAACGCACGCACTCCCGCATGCGGGTGCGCCGAAACGGTGTTGGCGGCGAACTGATGTGGGTACACGGTCTCGATGCCGGCGTTCACGAGGACGCTTGCTGTACTGAACCCGGCGCGGCGATCGTCGGTGACGATGGCGTCGGCTTTGCCGATAATCGCAGCGTGGGCGACGTGGCCGTCATCAGAGTCGTTGAGTCCGTAGCTGTACTCGCAGTCTTTGGGGGCGTGAACCTCTGAGCCCGGAAATGCCTGCTTCAGCTGGTCGAAAAGGTGCTGTCGGCGAGTGGCGCTGTCGCCGATCCCGCGCTTGTCGTGCAGGACGGCGAGTATGTAATCCAGCTCGAAGAGAATCCCTGACCCCCATACGGGCGCATACGCCTCCTCGGTGGCCAGCTGCAGCAGGAAGTCACGCTGGAGGCTCGGCACAAGGGCGCAGGTGTCGAGGACAGCGCGATACACAGGGGCGAGTCTTTCAGACCCCGCAGACGAGTCAACGCTTGCGTTTCGCCTCGGCGAGCAACTCGGCGACCTCGTCGGCGTCTGCATCCGCGAACTCCGCCGAGCTCTCGGTGATGAATCGGTTGCGCCGGGCGCGAAGCTCCTCGCGGTAGGCAAGGACATCGGCAAGCCGAAGCTTGCGCCGGACCGCGCCGGGCACATGCGCGTGCAACTCGCCGTCCTTGATGAGGCGAACCACTGTTGGCCGGCTCAGCCCAAGGAGCTCGGCGCCCTGCTGGGTGGAGATTTCCTGGTCGCGAGTCAGGATGCTGATCGACTGGCCGTGGCTGAGGGCATGAACGACACGCTTGAGGATCTCGTGAAGCTGCTCGGTCAGTTCGACACGGTCGTGTTCGCTCGCGCCGGACAGGAAGAAGACATGCTCAGGAGAGGTCCCATGACGGGCCTCGTGCGCCTCGATGAAGCTGAGGACATTGGCAAGCTCATCGGCATCGGCCGGAACCGGGCTGACGATCTCCGCGGCGGTGCTCATGGGTCTCACTTCCTTTTCGTCCCACCCTCGGAACTCAACCAGCGTAGCAAAGTTACGAAAATTACGAAAGCATAGTGAGGTGTCAGACTATGCGCGGTCGGCCTGCAGCGCAGCGGCAAGCAGGGATGCAAACGCTGGCCCATCATTAACAAGGGCGTAGCCGCCGGCCAACCCGCCGTGGCTGCAGAAGGTTCGTCGTCGCCGAACCCGCCGATGCTCCACAACGCCGGTGTCACGGTCGACTCGGGGGACCAGGCGAGTGGCCGTGCGCGGTACGACGGCAGTCGGGAAGCGGCTGTCGGGATCGCCGTGGATCGCTTGGCTGCGTGACCAGCGCCGCACGATCCGGCGAGCCGCCAGGTATGCGTCCTGTGCGACCTCGACTACGGCGATGGCCTTCTTGAGTCCGTACACACCCCAGAACCGGCCAGGGCCGCGACCAGGCTGCCGCCACAGATCAGGCACGATGTGTTGATACTCCTTGTCGCCGTGCAGGTTTGGCGATGAATGCTTGGTGAAGTAGATGGCCAGGCGCTTGGGGTCGCAGGCCCGCAGCCCGGTGCGCACGTCGATGGCAGTGCCGGCGAGAAGATGCCGTGCCTTCTGCTCAGCGTCAGGATGGTCGACAACCTGAGCCCAGGACTCTGACAACCACTGAGCGAAGCCGCGACCGGACCGGCCTGGCGACGTCGGCGGTGCCATCCACAAATGAATGTGCGGAGCACCGCGCCGCTGAAACTCCAGTTTCCAGATGTAGCGTGCCGGTTCACCGTACTCGCGTTGAAACCGTTTGCGCCACAACACCATGTGCCGCTTCACGCTGGCCCCGTCCGGGGCGACGACTTCCCAGTCGCTGGGGTAAGTCAGCGTGATCATGGCCGGGACACGGCCGGACTCCACAAGTGGGCTGTAGTCGAGTTCGGCGAAGATGCGGCACATCGCCGAACGTGATTTACGGGACCACTCGGTGA
>NZ_JBAPPI010000718.1:0-3775 GCF_049280035.1 Mycobacterium sp.
CCTGGACGCCTGCGGCGCCGAGAACGGCGACGATGTCCGCGCGATCGTCGATCGCGCCGCGGCTGTCGGTGTGACCGCGGTGGTCACCATCGCCGACGACCTGGCGTCGGCGCGCTGGGTGACCCGGGCCGCCGAGTGGGATCCGCGGGTCTACGCCGCGGTGGCCCTGCACCCGACCCGCGCGGCCGCGCTCACCGATGCGGCCCGAGCCGAGATCGAGCGACTAGCTGTCCACCCGCGGGTGGTGGCGATCGGCGAGACCGGGATGGATCTGTACTGGCCGGGCCGGCTCGAGGGCTGTGCGGAGCCGGCGGTGCAGCGGGAGGCCTTCGCTTGGCATATCGACCTCGCCAAGCGGACTGGTAAACCGCTGATGATTCACAACCGCGACGCCGATGCCGAGGTGCTCGACGTGCTGCGTGCCGAGGGTGCGCCCGACACGGTGATCTTTCACTGCTTCTCATCGGGCGCCGGCTTGGCGCGCGCTTGCGTCGATGCCGGCTGGCTGGTCAGCCTGTCCGGGACGGTGAGTTTCCGTAACGCCCGTGAGCTGCGGGAAGCCGTCCCGATCGTCCCCCTGGCACAGCTGCTGGTGGAGACCGACGCACCGTTCTTGACGCCCCATCCGTACCGGGGGGCGCCCAACGAGCCATACTGCCTGCCCTACACTGTGCGGGCGCTGGCCGAGCTCATCGATCGGCCCGCCGACGAACTGGCCGAGGTCACCACCGGCAATGCTCGCCGGGCCTACGGATTAGCCGCAAGCGGTTAACAAACCGTTAAGGCGATTGCCCGGAGTTGCCCTATCTAGGCCGGTTCGTTACCGTCTTGTGATCGAACGGTGAGGCCCCCGGTGGGCCTTTTGCTTTGTTTGGCTTCGTTGACGGACTGTTACTTGAGTGGTTGTTGAGGTCGGGGATACACGCGCGTTGAACGTACTTACGAAACTCCATCAGGCTCCCTCACCGGCTCTGCGGCTCTTGGTCGCGGGTCTCTTGCTGGTCTTAGGATTCGCCGGTGGCTATGCGGTCGCCGACTACAAGGCGGTGACGCTGAGCGTCGATGGAACTGCCATGACCGTCACTACGATGAAGTCGCGGGTGATCGACATCATCAAGGAGAACGGGTTCAACGTCAGCGAGCGTGACGACCTCTATCCCGCGGCCGGCGAGCGAGTCCGCAACGCGGAGAACATTGTATTGCGACGCAGCAGACCGCTGCAGATCTCGCTGGACGGCCAGCATGCCAAGCAGGTGTGGACGACGGCGTCGACGGTCGACGAGGCGCTGGCCCAGCTGGCGATGACCGATACGGCTCCGGCCGCGGCCTCACGAGGCAGCCGTGTCCCGCTGGCCGGCATGGCCCTGCCGGTGGTCAGCGCCAAGACCGTCGAACTCAACGACGGCGGTGCGGTGCGCAACGTGCACTTGGCCGCCGCCAGAGTCGGCGACATCCTGGCCGACATCGGCGCGCCGCTGTTGCAAAGTGACCAGGTCACTCCCGGCGCGGCGGCACCGGTGATCGACGGCATGCACATCCAGGTGACTCGTAACCGCATCGACAAGATCACCGAGCGGGTCCCACTGGTCCCGCCGCGGCGCCGGATCGAGGACCCCGAGATGAACATGGACCGTGAGGTCGTCCAGGACCCGGGCACCCCCGGCACCCAGGATGTGACGTTCGCGGTGTCCAAGGTCAATGGCATCGAAGCCGGCCGGCTGCCGGTCGCCAGTCACGTGATCACCCCCGCGCGCGAGGCGGTGGTGCGGGTCGGTACCAAACCGGGCACCGATGTTCCACCGGTCGGCAACGGAGAAATCTGGGACGCCATCTCGCGCTGCGAGGCCGGCGGAAACTGGGCGATAAACAGCGGAAACGGCTACTACGGCGGCGTGCAATTCGACCAGAGCACCTGGGAGCGCAACGGCGGGTTGCGGTTTGCCCCCCGCGCCGACCTGGCGACCAGGGAAGAGCAGATCACCGTCGCCGAGGTGACACGGGCTCACCAGGGCTGGGGCGCGTGGCCGGTGTGCAGCGGAAGAGCGGGTGCGCGCTGACCATCCGGTTGCTCGGGCGTACCGAGATCCGAAGGCTGGCCAAAGAACTCGAATTCCGGCCCCGCAAATCGTTGGGGCAGAACTTCGTCCACGACGCGAACACGGTCCGCCGGGTGGTGTCGTCCTCCGGGGTCAACCGCCACGATCACGTCCTGGAGGTCGGCCCTGGTCTGGGCTCGCTGACCCTGGCGCTGCTGGACCGCGGGGCCACGGTCAGTGCCGTCGAGATCGACCCGGTGCTGGCCGGTAGGCTGCCGAAGACCGTTGCCGAGCATTCACACAGCGAAATTCACCGGCTGACCGTGCTCAACCGCGACGTGTTGTCCATCGGGCCCGCCGATCTCGCTGCCGAGCCGACAGCGGTGGTGGCGAACCTGCCCTACAACGTCGCTGTTCCGGCGCTGCTGCACCTGTTGGGAGAATTCCCGTCGCTGCGCACCCTGATGGTGATGGTGCAGGCCGAAGTCGCCGAACGACTCGCGGCCGAACCGGGCGGCAAGGAGTACGGCATTCCCAGCGTCAAAGTCCGCTTCTACGGACAGGTCCGCCGTCATGGCACGGTGTCGCCAACCGTCTTCTGGCCTATTCCGCGTGTCTACTCCGGGCTGGTGCGCATCGACCGGCATGCACACCCGCCCTGGCCGACCGACGCGGCATTCCGTCGTAACGTGTTCAAACTCGTCGATATCGCATTCGCCCAACGGCGCAAGACATCTCGCAATGCCTTCGTCGAGTGGGCAGGTTCGGGCAACGAATCGGCGAGCCGGTTGCTGGCCGCCAGCATCGACCCGGCGCGCCGCGGCGAGACGCTCACCGTCGACGAATTTGTGCGGCTGTATCAGCGCTCGGGTGACGTCGGCGGCGACAGTGCTGACAGTGCCGCCGGCACGTCGCAACGGCACGCACCGGCGAGCTAACCGCCCACGGGTAGGGGTTTGCCAGTCGCGGGCGATAAAGTCGCGTGCGATGCCAACGGACCCGAACACCGCTGCTCAGTGGGTGCCCACTGGGTCGGTTACCGTTCGCGCGCCCGGCAAAATCAACCTCTATCTGGCCGTCGGCGATCGGCGCGAGAGCGGTTATCACGACCTGACGACGGTGTTCCACGCGGTTTCCCTGGTCGACGAGATCACGGTCCGCAACGCCGACGTGCTTTCGCTTGAGATCAGCGGCGAGGGCGCCGGTCAGTTACCCCTCGACGAGGGCAATCTGGCGTGGCGGGCCGCCGAACTGATGGCTGATCACGTCGGCCGGGCGCCCGACGTGTCGATTGCAATCGACAAGGCCATCCCGGTGGCCGGCGGCATGGGCGGCGGCAGCGCAGACGCGGCGGCCGTGCTGGTCGCCATCAACTCGCTGTGGGAACTCGGGGTGCCGCGCCGCGATCTGCACATGCTGGCCGCGAAGCTGGGCAGCGATGTGCCTTTCGCACTGCACGGGGGCACCGCGCTGGGCACCGGTCGCGGCGAGGAACTGGCGACGGTGCTGGCCCGGAACACGTTCCATTGGGTGCTGGCGTTCGCCGAGGGCGGGTTGTCCACCTCGGCGGTGTTCACCGAGCTGGACCGGCTCAGGGAGGTCGGGAAGCCGCCCGGGCTCGACGAGCCCGGCCCGGTCCTGGCGGCGCTGGCGGCCGGCGACCCGGAGCAGCTGGCGCCGCTGTTGGGCAACGAACTGCAGGCGGCCGCGCTGAGTAAGGATCCGGCGTTGCGCCGCGT
>NZ_JBAPPI010000719.1:0-1594 GCF_049280035.1 Mycobacterium sp.
GAAGTGTGTTGCGGGGGCCGGCGCGGACCGCCGTCGGGTGACGGCGGGAGCACGGGAAAGACCACCGGCCAGGTGGATTTGTCGGGAAAGGTTGGGTAGTCGTCGGGGCAGGCGGCAGCTGTGGGAAGTCGATCGCTTGCCGCTTACGCTCAGCCGTCCGCTCTGAGCGGCTCACCCGGCTCGTCCCCATGGGCGACATCCTGCCTGACCAGAGCTATGCGGCGGTCGACCAGGCCCGAATAGACGCTGAATGCCGAGTCGACCCGGCCTGTCCGCTCGACCAGCGGCAACGTTCGCAGCTGCCGCTCCAGATGCCATTGCAGGTGGGCGGCCACCAATCCGCTGACGTGGCTGCGGGCCGAGTGCGGTGCGGTCTCCGCGGCCTCCCAATCCCCGTCGTGCAGCGCCGACATCAGATCCAGCACACCCAGCGGCGGTGTCGTCGCACCGGCGGGGCGGCAGTATCCGCAGACGCTGCCGCCTGCGGCGATGTGAAATGCCCGATGCGGGCCCGGTGTGCCGCAGCGGGCGCATTCGGTCAGCGCCGGGGCCCACCCGGCGATGCTCATGGCCCGCAGCAGATAAGCATCCAGCACCAGCTCGCGGGATCGCTGACCATCGGCCACCGCCCGCAACGCTCCGACCGTGAGTCGATGCAAGGCCGGGGCCGGCGCTCGTTCCTCACCGGCGAGGCGCTCGGCGGTCTCCAGCATCGCGCACGCGCAGGTGTATCGGCCGTAGTCGCTGACGATGTCGGTGGCAAACGCGTCAAGCGAGACGACCTGCGTGACGATGTCCAGGTTGCGGCCCGGATGCAGCTGCACGTCGATATGCGCGAACGGCTCCAGTCGCGCGCCGAACTTGCTACGGGTACGGCGCACACCCTTGGCCACCGCGCGGACCAGTCCATGGTCGCGGGTGAGCATGGTGACAATCCGGTCGGCTTCGCCGAGCTTGTGCTGGCGCAGCACCACCGCACGGTCTCGGTACAGCCGCATAGATACCAGTTTGTCACCGCACTGCGACGGCGCCTCGCACCCGCGCCGATAATGTCGGTAACGATGAGTAATTCTGCCTATCGTCAATTTCCCACCCTGACCGACCAGCTCTACCAGTTGGCCAGCGGCGAGGTGACTTCCGACGAGTTGGTCCGCCGCTCGCTGCACGCCATCGATCTGAGCCAGTCGACGCTCAACGCCTTTCGCGTGGTGCTCACCGAGACGGCGCTGGCCGACGCTGCCGCGGCCGACCGGCGGCGCGCCGCCGGCGACCAGGCGCCGCTGCTCGGTGTCCCGATCGCGGTCAAGGACGACGTCGACGTCGCCGGAGTGCCAACCGCCTTCGGTACTTCCGGGCACGTTCGGCCCGCTACGCAGGACGCCGAAGTGGTGCGCCGGCTGAAGGCCGCCGGCGCGGTGATCGTCGGCAAAACCAACACGTGTGAGCTGGGCCAATGGCCGTTCACCAGCGGACCCGGATTTGGCCACACCCGTAATCCGTGGTCGCGCAAACACACCCCGGGTGGTTCGTCGGGCGGCAGCGCGGCCGCGGTGGCCGCCGGGCTGGTCACCGCCGCGATCGGCTCCGACGGCGC
>NZ_JBAPPI010000720.1:0-15169 GCF_049280035.1 Mycobacterium sp.
GCCACCCGCGGCGCCGGCCACCACCACCACGCGGTGGTCAAGACTGAGCAGGTTATCGGGCACTATAGCTTTTGTCCGGACAACATAGGCAGATGTGCATAATTGAGAATATGATTCTCTGCAAATGGACAGGCGTCAAGGGGTGCTGCTAAGGCCATCGCGAACTATTGTCTGGACCAGACTCGGTTTGCTAACGTCACCCGGCCGGAGGTCATGATCGATGTTGCTACAAGAAGGGCGCTCCGGTGCAGGGATATCACCGAGCCTCGCCAAGGGATGGCGCCTGGAGCGGCTCACCCCGCCGAGCCGGCTCTTCGGCGCCAACGGCCTGCGAACAGGCCCCGACGGCCGGGTCTACATCGCGCAGGTGACCGGTAGCCAAATCAGCGCCCTCGACATCGAAACCGGTCGGTTGGAAACCATCAGCCCCAAGGGCGGCGACATCATCGCGCCCGACGACGTGGCTTTCGACCGGCACGGCAACCTCTACGCCACCGAGGTCATGGACGGTCGGGTTAGTGCGCGCGGCACGGACGGCCGCACCCGGGTGCTGCGTGACGATGTCCCGTCCGCCAACGGGATCACCGTCCACCAGGGCCGGCTCTTTATCAGCGAATGTCGGGAAGGCGGGCGCCTGCTCGAGCTTGACTTGGCCGGTGGCCCGCCGCGGGTGCTGCTGGAGAATGTTCCCTCCCCCAACGCGATGGAGGTCGGCCCGGACGGGCTGCTGTACTTCCCGGTGATGGGCGCCAATGAAATCTGGCGGATCGACCTGGACGGCGGTGCGCTCGAAACAGTCGCCACCGGCCTCGGTGTGCCCGATTCGGTGAAGTTCGACTCGGCTGGCCGCATTGTCTCGACCCAGGTCCTCAGCGGCCAGGTGCTGCGCATCGATCCGCGCACCGGCGAGCAGATGGTGCTGGCCGATGTCAACCCCGGCCTGGACAACTCGACCTTCGTGGGGGATCGGCTGTTCGTGTCGAATTTCACCGGCGAGATCACCGAAATCCTGGACGGCGGAAGGACTTCGACCGTGTTGCCGGGCGGGCTGAACTGGCCGCTGGATCTGGCCGTCGGCGCCGACGGTAACCTCTACATCGCCGACGGAACCTATTTCTACGTTCTGTTGCCTAATCGCACACTGCAGACCGTGGGGATGCTGTTCACCCCGGGTTACCCGGGTTTCCTGCGCGGCCTGGCTCCGGCGGGACCTGGCGAGTTCGTCGTCACCACCTCGGGTGGTCAAGTGTCGCGCTACCGGCCGGCCAGCTGCGAAACCGAAGTGCTGGCAGACGGATTCGATCAGCTCTACGGGGTGGCACTGGCCGACAACGGTGCCGTCGTGGCCGCCGAACTCGGGACCGGACGGGTGTTGTCGATCCGGGCCGGGCGGGCCGACGTGATCGCTTCGGGCCTGCATGATCCGATCGGGCTGGCGATCGCGCCCGACGGCACTTGCCTGATCTCCGAAGCAGGCGCCGGGCGAGTGGTCAGGCTCACCGGATCCGGCGTCCAAACCGTGGTGGACGACTTGCAACGGCCGCAAGGCATTCTGCTGCGCGGCCGCCAGTTGTACGTGGTCGACGCCGAGGCCAAGGCGTTAGTCGTCGTTGACCTGGCCGACGCAACCCGGCGCACGATCGCCTCCGGCTTGCCGCTCGGCGCCCCGCCCGGCGTATCGCCCAAGCCGCTGAAGGGGATGCCGCCGTTCTCCGGGCCGCAGGGACCCTTCGCCGGCATCGCTGCCGGGCCCGACGGCACGCTCTACGTTTCGGCCGACGCGGAGGGCAGCGTGCTTGCAGTTCGGCCGGACCGTAGAGAAGGTAGTGATGGCTGAAGACCGACCCACCGACCACCGCTACCTTCAGGTCGCGCGAGCGCTGCGGAAAGAGATCGTCGACGGAGTGTACCCGGTGGGATCGCAGCTTCCCACCGAACACCAACTGTGCGAGCGGTTTTCGGTCAGCCGCTATACCGTCCGGGAGGCGTTGCGGCGACTCCGTGACGACAACCTCGTCGCGTCGCGGCCGCGGGCCGGCACACTCGTGGTTCCGCGGCCCTCGTCGGACTCCTACGTTCAAGACGTCGTCTCGATCAACGATCTGCTGGCCTTTGCGACCGGCGCGCAATTCGCGATCGAATCCACCGGGATGATCCGCATCGACGACGAGCTGGCCGGCCGAACCGGGCTTAGCACCGGCGAAGAATGGTTGGCCGTCCGCGGTTTCCGGCAGATCGAGGGTGCGAAGTTCCCGGTGTGCCGAACCGAGTACTACATCAACCGGGCATTCGCGGGTGTGGGCCGACTGTTGCAGCGTCATACCGGCCCGATATTCCCGCTGATCGAAGACCTCTTCGGGTTGAGCATCGTCGAGGTGCGTCAGGAGATCGCCGCTGTGCTGATCTCGCCGGTACTCGCCGCGGAGCTCAGCGTCGAGCCCGGGAGCCCGGCACTCGAAGTGCACCGCACCTACGCCACCTCCGATGGCGAGGTCGCCCAGGTGACGATCAATACGCATCCCGCCGCGCGTTTCCGTCACTCGATGACGATGCGACGGGTCCGCGGCTAATCTCAAGGCGTAGATCGGCGTAAATCGGCTTAAAAATTGGCAATGTCAAGCAAGGTGACCGGAAAACTGATCGGTGGACGACGGGTCCGCTGGGACGACGAGCGGACCGCCGACGCCTATGCACGCGGGTGGTGGGTGCGTGGCACCCTAGCTGACTCGCTGATCGAGGCCGCGCAGCGCACACCGCAGCGAATTGTGCTGATCGACGGTGCGTACCAAATCGACTGCCGAAGCCTCTACAAACAGGCCGCGGCCCTCGCACAGTCGCTGGTGGCCCGCATGCCACCCGGCAGCGTGGTGTCGATGATGCTGCCGAATTGGCATGAGGCCGCGATCATTTACCTGGCCGCGACGATGGCCGGAATGGTAGTGAACCCGATCTTGCCGTCGCTGCGGGATCGCGAGCTGCTCTTCATCCTCAAAGACGCGGACACCCGGATGATTTTCGTACCATCGCATTTCGGCCCGCACGACTACGCGGAGATGTTGGATCGGGTGGTCAGCAAAATGGATTCGCCGCCCGAGGTTATCGTGGTCCGCGGCGGCACGTCGCTGCCTGCGACGAACTCGTCGACGGTGGAGCTGCCGACGCTGGATCCCGATGCGGTGCGGATGATCCTTTACACATCGGGAACCACCGGCCGCCCGAAAGGGGTTCTGCACAGCCATAACTCGATGCACGCGCTGATCTGCCAGATCCGCGACTATTGGCAGGTGCGACCCGGTGATCGGTTTCTGGTGCCGTCGCCGATCGCGCATATCGGCGGCTCCATCTACGCGTTTGAATGTCCACTGCTGCTGGGCACGTCCGCGGTCCTGATGGAACGCTGGAACGCCGACGACGCGGTCGATCTCATCGGGGCGAAACGCTGCACTCATATCGCCGGAGCGACACCTTTTCTGGAGCAGATGCTCACTGCTGCCGAACGCGCCGGTACCCGACTGCCGGAGTTGAAGCTGTTCATTTGCGGCGGCGCGTCGGTGTCACCATCGTTGATCCGCAGAGCAGCAGAGTATTTCGAGCGCGCCGTGGTCACTCGGGTGTACGGCTCGACCGAAGTTCCGGTGACGACCGTCGGCGCCCCGCTCGAGCCCGACCATGCCGCAGACACCGATGGACGGGCCGGATTGGCGCAGATCACACTCGGCGACGGCGCCGGCGCCGGCGGCGAGATTCATGCGCGCGGTCCACAGATGCTGGTGGGGTACTTGCACGCCGACGATGAAGTCGAATCGTTCGACGACGACGGATATTTCCGCACCGGCGATCTCGCCCGCTGGGTCGATGACGACTACCTTGTCGTCACGGGACGGGTCAAGGACGTCATCATCCGAAATGGCGAGAACATCGCGCCCAAAGAAATCGAGGACATCCTCATCGACCATCCGGGTATCGCGGAGATCGCCGTCGTCGGTCTGCCGGATACCCGCACCGGGGAGCGTGCGTGTGCCGTGATCGTGCCCACGGATCAGCCGCGGCCCGATGTCGCGAGCCTGCGCAGTTTCCTGCAGGAACAAGGGGTCGCCACATTCAAATCACCTGAGCAAGTGGTTATCTGGGAGCGGCTCCCGCGAAACGACGCCGGCAAGGTGCTCAAGCACCAGATCCAGGCGGCCCTGACGAAGACGGATGGATGACATGCAGATAGCGATCGTAACCGGCGCAACGGGCGGTATCGGCTTCGGATGCGCGACCAAGCTTTCCGAACTGGGAATGGCAGTGCTGGCCACCGGTCGCAACGAACAGCGACTGGCCGAGTTAGCCAACGCCATCGGCGCTTCCGACCGTGTCGCAACCGTTGCGGTGGACCTAACCGACGACGACGCACCCACCCGCATCGTCGAAACCGCTGTCGAACGTTGGGGTCACATCGATTTCCTGATCAACAACGCCGGGGTGGGAAATCCCACGCCGCTGCACGGAACCGATGACGAGACACTGGATTACTTCCTCAATGTAATGTTGCGCGCGCCGTTCCGGCTGGCGCGTGACGTGTTGCCACACATGCAGCCCGGCTCGGCCATCATCAACATCACATCGACGTTCGCCGTCGTCGGTGGTCTTCGCGGCGGCCCATACTCCGCCGCCAAAGGCGGTCTGACCGCGCTGACCACCCATATCGCCTGCCAGTACGGGTCGCACGGAATACGCTGCAATGCAGTGGCTCCCGGGGTGATCCAGACGACGATGACCGAAGAGCGTCTCCAGGACCCGCGATTTCGTCGGATCAACACCGAGATGACGCCGCACCAGCGGTTGGGCACGGTCGATGACGTGGCGAGCACCGTCGCGTTCTTGTGCTCGCCCGGCGGCAGTTTCATCAATGGGCAAACCATCGTGGTCGATGGCGGATGGAGCTCCACCAAGTACCTGTCGAAGTTTGCGCTGACATCGGAGTGGACAGCTCGGTGAACCTGTTCGCGCTGCTCGAGCAGACGGCGCAGCGCTTTCCTGATCGCGGGGCGGTCTATCACGGCGAGCGGATCTGCTGTACTTGGCGGGAGCTGCGGGACCGTGCGCTGCGCCTGGCAGGCTCGATCCGGCAGCACAGTACGGCGGGGGCGCGGATCGCGATCATCAGTGAAAATCGCCCGGAGATCGTTGAACTGCTGTTCGGGATTTGGGCGGCCGAGCGTGTCGTGGTACCGATCAACTACAAGCTGCATCCCCGCGAGATCGCGCAAATCCTGGCAGATGCCGATGTCTCGCAAGTCTTCGCCTCGGCGACGATCGCTGACCAGCTGGGGCCAAGCGACTTTTCGGTGGAAAGCGTTGAGGCAGAAGCATACTCACATCGGCTGACCGCTGCACCCGCGGCGGTGCCGTACACCGATCCCTCGACTTTGGCCTGGCTGTTCTACACCAGCGGGACCACGGGCCGGTCAAAAGGCGCCATGCTCACCCACCGCAACCTGATGGCGATGACGATCGCCCACCTCGCCGACATCGACGCGCCCGACGAAGGGTGCAGTCTGGTGCACGCCGCGCCGATGTCGCATGGTTCTGGCCTCTACATCCCGGCCTACGTGCTACGCGGCGCTCGCCAGGTGGTGCCCCTGCGCGGCGGATTCGATCCGGGTGAGTTCCTCGATCTGTGCGAGCGCCATCCCGGCTGCAGCGCCTTCCTCGCACCGACGATGGTGCAGCGAGTCATTCAAACAGGCCGCGCCTGCCCGAGCCAGCTGCGAACCATCGTCTACGGCGGCGGCCCGATGTATGTGGAGAGCATCAAGAAAGCGCTGGCGGCCTTCGGACCGATCTTCGCCCAGATTTACGGCCAAGGCGAGTCGCCGATGACCATCACCGGCTTGCGCCGCACCGACCACGACGCTACCGACGACGCGATCCTGGGTTCGGTCGGCTATCCGCGGTCAGGCATGGAGGTCGCGGTGCTGCGGGCCGACGATTCACCGGCCGGCGTCGGTGAGATCGGTGAGATCGTCTGCCACGGTGACGTTGTGATGGGCGGCTACTGGCACAATCCTGCGGCTACCGATGCGACACTGCGCAACGGCTGGCTACGCACCGGCGATATGGGTTCCTTCGATGCGCGCGGCTACCTGACGCTGCACGACCGCTCCAAAGACGTCGTAATCAGCCGCGGCACCAACATTTATCCCCGAGAGGTGGAAGAGGCGCTGCTCGAGCATCCGGGTGTGTCGGAAGCGTGTGTGGTCGGGGTACCGGACGCCGAGTGGGGTGAGGTTGTGGTCGCGTTCATCGTCGGCGCGGCCGAACCCGACGACCTCGACGCGCACCTGCTGGAGCGCATCGCCCGCTTCAAACGCCCGAAGCGCTACCTAACCGTGGACCGGCTACCGAAGAACAGCTACGGCAAGGTGCTCAGGCGAGAATTGCGACGACAACTGATCTGATCCGGCCGGCGCTGACGCTCACGCTTCGTACGTGACGTGGTACCAGTGGCGGACCGGCTTATGCTTGTCAGCTCGGCCGGTGTCCGTGGCGCTCACCACGTTGACGTCGGTCACGTCGGGATTGTGGGCCTCAATGTAGCGCTCCAACTCCCGTAAAAGCGCGTGATGCGGCTGAGCTGGGTTGGCGAGCGCCTTCGTCGTCTGTGTTTGTGGCACACGCCCAATTATGCCGACGGCGATCCGGCCGGTGTTACTGAGCCGCATCCTGCTGCTGCGCAGTACACATGATGTCGTCAAGCAAGCGCGGACAGCGCCACCTGCGGGTCGTATCCGTTGAACTCGTCCAGCACGCCGTCGCGCAGGCGATTCACCCATGCCGGGTCGGCGAGCAGCGCGCGTCCGATGGCCACGACGTCGAACTCACCGGCGTCGAACTGCTCGACCAGGCGGTCAACGGGTGCGGGCCGGATCACCTGGCCCTGCTTCTCGCTGCGGAACTGCGTTTCCAGCCCGACGGAACCAACCGCGATGACCGGCAGCCCAGTGACCTTCTTAGTCCATCCGGCCAGGCTCAACTCGCGGTCGTAGTCAGGGAATCCGGGCACGTAGTGCCTGCGCGCCGAGGGATGGAACACGTCGACTCCAGCATCGGCCAACGGCGCGAGCAGTTCCTGCAGCTGCGTCGGGTCGTCGGCGATTGACGCCGTATAGTCGGTGCCCTTCCACTGCGAAAAGCGGAAGATGATCGGATAGTCCGGACCGACTGCGGCACGCACCGCAGCAATCACCTCGGCCGGGAAGCGAGTCCGTGCAACCAGGGAACCGCCGTAGCCGTCGGTGCGCAGATTCGTTCGCTCCCAGAGGAATTGGTCCAGCAGGTAGCCATGAGCACCGTGGATCTCGACGGCGTCGAAGCCGACGTCTCGCGCGTTGGCGGCACTTCGCGCGAAAAGCTCCGCGATGCCGTGCAGTTCATCAGCTTCCAGCTCCCGGCCCCTCGGATTTCCGAGCCCGTCCACGCCCGACGGGCCGACCGGCACCACGCCGTCGGCATCGTCACGTTGCACGCCCTGGTGCCACAGCTGCGCGGCGATCGTGGCACCCTCCCCGTGGACGGCGTCGACGACGCGAGTCCACCCAGCGAGCACCTCGTTTCCCGCGAGCGTAGGAATGGCGAACGGGTGACCCGCGGCGGGCTCGGGCAGCCGGATTCCTTCGGTGATGATCAGTCCGACGCCGCCCGCGGCGCGCCGTCGGTAGTACTCGGCGACATCGCCGCCGGGGATTCCACCGGGTGACGCCTGGCGGGTCATCGGCGCCATCGCGAACCGGTTCCGCACGGTCAGCGAGCGGACGGTCAGCGGTTGAAAGAGCTCATCGATTGCCACGAATCGCTCAAACGCGCGGCCCGTCGCGCCTATTCCGCTCGGCTCACCGAGATCACATATCTGGCTCCCACCGCCGGAATGGAAGAAGGCGGCAGCCCGACCACACACGTGTCCACCGCCAGGCGCGATGAGCCTCGTGTCACGGAGCTAGTAGTGACTGAAAGTGGCTGCGGATGCCCGACAGCATCGCGATGTGTGCGTTGACCGCTTCACGCTGGGTCATCGCGGCCAGCGGGCGGGGTGCCGCGATCCGTAGCCGCTCGGTAAGACGGGTGCCCGAGTCGATCGGCTCGAATGTCACGGTGCCGTTCAGCCGCACCCGGGGGAACTGACGGGCCTCGGTGATCACATCTCCGCGCACCGGGACCTCGACGCGGGCCCGGTAGCTCACCCGCAGCGCGAACGCCCCCACCGGGATGCGGTCGCGCACTCGATAGGTCTGCACGTAACCGTCCGCAGTGTCGTCGCGCGAGATGGTTTGCACCGCAACAACCAGCGGGTGCACAACTTTGATGTTGTCCAGGTCCACGTAGAAGTCGCGCACCTTGTCAGGCGCCGCCGGTATGTCTTCGGTCAGCGTGTGCGCGCCGTGGGTGATCCAAAAGCTCACAGTCGGTTAACCTAGCGGTTGCGGGCCAGCGCTTCGACAAACGCGGCGATCCGGCTGCGTGTTTCCTCTGTCATCCAACTGGCCCGAACCGTCTCATCCACCTGCACGCCCGCATCGATCACGGTGCGGACCGGCCGGTGCAGCTGTCGCTTGGTGGCCGCATACGCAGCCGGGGAGTACTGACCGACTTCGCGCGCGATCGCAATCGCCTGTTGTATCAGGTCGTCATTCGGGATGACCGAGTCGATCCATCCGTTGGCCAGCGCGGTGTCCGCGTCAATCGTCTTGGCCTGCAGCGCTGCCCGGGTCACAGATGGCCCCATCGTAAAGCGGCATATCTCGAGGGCGGCGACCGGGAAGTGCACACCGACGGCAAGCTCGGTGAGCCCGATCGTCCCGGCTGACATGAGTCGTACGTCGGCGCACATGGCGAACACGCACCCGCCGGCAATGGCGTGCCCATTGATCGCGGCGATCACCGGTGCGGGGTGGTCAAAGACCGCGAGAAAGGCCTCGGAGAGCGCGGTTACGAAACGCTCGGCATACTCAGCGCCACCGTCGACAAGCGCGCGCAGGTCGACGCCGGCCGAGAAACACCGGCCCGCGCCGGTGATGACGACGGGCCCCTCGACGTTTCGCATCGAGGCGATGATGACCTCGAGCAGGTTCAGGTCGAGCGCATTCACCGGCGGATTGTCGAATCGGACTACCGTCACACCGTCGATTACGTCTTGACTTGTCACACATCCTCCGCTCTGGGGCCTAGCAGTAACTTACGACCGACGTGGTCGACGGCGCCGGCCGGCATCCCCGGACCAGCGTCTCGTTTGTATGGAACCGGGACCCAAGTGGCCGTGTCGGTGGCGCGTGCCAGACTCGCGAAGGCAGGTAATGAGGTTAGGGGACACGGAAGGCGGTCATTGTGGGAGATGTTCGGCTGGGTGCGGTATCGGTCGATTGCCCAAACCCCGCAGTGTTGGGCGATTTCTACAAGGACGTCTTGAGTCTGGAGGTGATGTTCTCCTCCGACGATTTCGTGGCCCTAAAAGGGGCGGGCGTCCTGCTGACGTTTCAACGCGTGGCCGACCATCAGCGTCCTAGTTGGCCAGACGGCCCGGTGCCCAAACAGCTGCACTTGGAATTAGCCGTCGCTGACCTCGACGCTCAGGAGACCCGGATCCTTGCATTGGGTGCCACGAAGGCCGAGATTCAGCCCAATCCGGATAACTGGCGGGTCCTGATCGACCCGGTGGGTCATCCGTTCTGCATCACCAACCTGATGCCCGACCCGACATAACCCAGACATCGCCGCGCCGTGGTCAGCGAGGTGGTGCCCAGCATCGGCATCGCCATGGCCGGGCCCAGGTATTTACCCGCCGCTATTTGCGCCAATCTCGGACAACTGGGTCAATCGGGATCGGCAGGGCGACGGTCTTTTGGCATTGCGGCGGTTGATATTCCACGTTTGTCGTGGTGCGCCAGGTCTTCGAGCCCGAACAACCGCGCGCTTTCCGCACGCATGTCGACCTTGCGGACCTTGCCGGTGATGGTCATCGGAAACTCGTCGACGACGTGCACGTAGCGCGGGATCTTGTAGTGCGCCACCTTTCCGGTGGCGAAGGCACGGACCGCGTCCGCGTCGAGCAGGGGTCGTCCCGGCTTTATCCGGATCCACGCACAGACCTCTTCGCCGTAATCAGCGTCCGGGACGCCGACGACCTGTGCTTCGTCGATGTCGGGATGGGTGGTGAGGAATTCTTCGATCTCGCGCGGGTAGACGTTCTCCCCGCCGCGGATGATCATGTCGTTGCGGCGCCCCACGATGTTGCAGTATCCGTCGTCCCGCATGATGGCAAGGTCCCCGCTGTGCATCCACCCGTCGGCATCGATCACCTCACGGGTTTTGGCGTCGTCACGCCAGTAGCCCAGCATCACCGAGTAGCCGCGGGTGCAGAACTCGCCGGGCCGGCCGCGCTGCACGACGTCGCCGGTCTCGGGGTCGACAATCTTGATCTCCACGTGCGGGTGCGCCCGCCCGATGGACGCGGTTCGGCGCTCCAGGTCGTCATCGATCAGCGTCTGACAGGAGACCGGCGACGTCTCGGTCATGCCATAGGCGATCGCCACCTCGGTCATATTCATCTCGGCGACACAACGTTTCATCACCTCGACCGGGCATACCGAGCCGGCCATGATGCCGGTACGCAGCGAAGACAGGTCGGTGTTGGCGAAGTCCGGATGGCCCAGCATGGCGACGAACATGGTCGGCACGCCGTATAGCCCCGTGCAGCGTTCGGTCTGGACCGCGGCCAGGGTGCGCCCGGCATCGAACCCCGACGACGGGATAACCATCGTGGCCCCATGGGTGGTGCAGCCCAGGTTGCCCAGCACCATTCCGAAGCAGTGGTAGAACGGCACCGGGATGCACAGCCGATCACCGGGCACCAGGTTGAGTAGCTCCGTGGCGAAGAACCCGTTGTTAAGGATATTGCGATGCGACAGCGTCGCGCCCTTCGGGAAACCCGTTGTTCCTGAAGTGTATTGGATATTGATGGGCTGGTGGTTGTCCAGGGCCTCCATCCGGGTTCGCAGCGCGTCCACCGACACCGGCTCAGCGCGGTCGCGCAGGTCGGTCCAGCCGTCGCTGTCGAGGAACACCACGTCGCGCAGCTCGACTGCGGTCGGACGCACCTCCTCGACCATCGGTCGACAGTCCGAAGTTTTGAATGCCGTCGCCGCGATAAGCGTACGAACGCCCGACTGGTCCAGTGCAAATCTGAGCTCGTGTGTGCGGCAGGCGGGGTTGATGTTGACCAGAATGGCGCCGATTTTCGCGGTCGCGTACTGCACGATGGTCCACTCGGCACAGTTCGGCGACCAGACGCCGACGCGCTCGCCCTGCTGCACGCCCAGCGACATCAAACCCCGTGCGATCAGATCAATCTCGGCGTTCAGTTCGGCGTAGGTCCACCGCCGGTCGTGGACTACGTCGACCAGCGCCTCAACGTCCGGGTTCGCTGCAACCGTCCGCTCGAAGTTCTCCCCGATCGTTTCCTCGAGGAGCGGTGGGCTGATCGGCCCCGCGTCATAGGATTTCACCGCTCAGCCCACCAGGTCTTCGTATCGGTACTCCGCCGCATTCAGCCTGCCGGCAACATGTGCGCTTTCCTCGCGGCGCCGCAGATCCACTCGGCGGATCTTGCCAGAGATCGTCTTCGGCAGTTCGTAAAACTCGACTCGCCGTACCCGCAAATGTGCCGTCACCCGGTCACGCACGAACTCCATGATCGCCCTTGCCGTCTCAGCGTTCGCCGGCCAGTGGGCGGCCAATGCAATGTAGGCCTTGGGAATCGCCAGCCGGGTGTCATCGGGCTGTGGCACGACGGCGGCTTCCACGATCGCCGGATGCTCGATGAGCACGCTTTCCAACTCGAATGGCGACACCTTGTAGCCCGAGGACTTGAACACGTCGTCGGTGCGGCCGATATAGGTGATCGTCCCGTCGGCGTCGCGTCGTGCGATGTCACCGGTGTGGTAGTAGCCGCCGGCCATTGCGGCGGCGTTGCGTTCGGGATCCTCGAGGTACCCGCTCATCAGGTTGACTGGCTTCGCGCTCAGGTCAAGGCAGATCTCACCCTCCTCACCGGGCGCACCGCTGACCGGATCGACGAGCACAATCGGCACACCGGGCAGCGGCTGGCCCATCGAACCGGGCTTGACCGGACGGCCCGGAAGGTTGCCGACCAACAGCGTGGTCTCGGTCTGCCCATAGCCGTCGCGGATGGTCAGCCCCCACGCTCGCTCGACCTGAGCGATGACGTCGGGATTGAGCGGCTCGCCGGCGGCCACGATCTCGCGCAGCGCCTCGGGCCTGGCACCCAGGTCGGCCTGAATCAGCATGCGCCACAACGTCGGTGGCGCGCAGAAGGTGGTCACCTCGCCGCGACGGAGGTGGCTCAGCAGCGCCGCGGCGTCCAATCGCCGGTAGTTGTACACCAAGATTGTCGCCTCGGCGATCCACGGTGCGAACAGGCAACTCCAGGCGTGCTTGGCCCACCCCGGCGAGCTGATCGCCAAGTGCACGTCACCCGGTCGCACCCCGATCCACGCCATCGTCGACAGATGCCCGACCGGGTAGCTGATCTGAGAGTGCGCCACCAGCTTGGGCTTGCTCGTTGTGCCGGAGGTGAAGTAGATCAGCATCGGATCGTCCACCGTGGTTCGCGCGGTGAACGGCCCCGCAGCAACGACATCGGCCGCTTCTGCGTAGCAATGCCACCCCGCGGTGTCGGCGCCCACCACGACGCGGCGGTAGTTGCCGCCGACGTCGTCGAACTTGGCGGTATCGACGGCGTTGGCGATCACGGCCCGCGCTTCGCCGCGGGTGATGCGGTCGGCGAGGTCTGATGATCCCAGAGCACCGGTCGCCGGCATCACCACCGCCCCGAGTTTGGCGACGGCAAGGGTGGACTCCCATAGCTCAATCTGGTTGCCCAGCATCAGGACGACGCGATCACCCTTGCCGACACCGAGTTGCTCCAACCACACCGCCACCCGGTCGGACCGCTCGGCCATCGTGGCGAAGCTGACACTCTGCTCACGGCCGTCTCCCTCGACGATCCGCAGCGCGGTGCGGTCGTTGCCGCGGGCAATGACGTCGAACCAGTCGGTGGCCCAGTTGAACGCGCCGACCAGACGCGGCCACTCGAATGTGCTCGCGAGCCTGTCGTCGTTGCCCATGGCGAAGACGTGGTCACGCGCCGCGCGGTAACGCTCGGTGTTGCTCGCCATGGGAGTTAGCATCCACCTCAACTTATGCCGATCAGGTACCGGTCGCGTGCGAGAAAGCGTATGAAGATTTCATGGCGATTGACGCCGGCGCCGTGGAGCGCTATCTGGCGTGCCTGGCCGTCAACGATTGGGACGGCCTGGCAGCCACCATCGCCGACGACGACCTGATCCGGGACGGCCCGTACTGCGACGTCGTCGAAGGCAAGCAGCCGTATCTGAAGTTCCTCCAGAGTGTGTTCGCCTCGCTGACGGGTTACCGGCTGGACGTGAAGCGGATCTCGCACACCTCTGATCGGCTGTGCTACGTCGAGCTGAGCGAGACCTTCGACATCGACGGCGTCCCCACCGAATACCCCGAATGCCTTGTGTTCGAGCAGAATCTGGACGGCTTGATCAACCGGGTCAGCGTGTTCATGAAGCAACTGGGCAACTGAAAGCGCCTGGGGGGCTTTATCCGCTGTCGCCGCCCATGACGGCGGCTTGGGCTTGGATCATGAAGTTCACCGCTTCGTTGCGGGTCACCGATGACAACATCTGTACCGCGGCGCGCATCATGTCGCCCACCATCAAAGTCGGCCCGTTGCTGAGGTTCTCGAATGCTTCGCTGATGACCTGGTCGACACCGGCGGCGTCCGGTGGCGTCTGGTCTTCGGAGCTGAGCACCCCGCGGCTGTGTTCGAGGCGGCGCAATGCGGGTGTGTCAGTCTTGCCGAGGATGAGCCCGAGCACGTCGACACCTTTGTCGTGCAGTTCGCTCCACAGCGCCTCGGCGAAGACCATGTCGAACGCCTTGGTGGCGCCGTAAACGACCATGTTCGGCCCACCGGCGAGTCCGGCACCCGAACCGAACAGCACAATGCCGCCGCTGCCCCGCTGCACCATTGCCGGGGCGAAGTGATGACACAGCTGCATTGGCACCATGCAGTTGCGGTGCACCATCGCTTCGGCGGTGGTTATCGGGTTGGCCAGGAAGGGCTCGAAGTTGGGATCGGCTCCTGCACAGTAGGCCAAGAAGCCGATATCGAGGTCGTCGGTGGCGGTAGCGACGACGGACGCCGCGTCGTGCTCAGCGAGATCGACTGCCAACGTGTGGGTTTCGACTCCAGTCCGGCCGGTGATCCCGGCGGCCACCTCGTCCAGCACGGCCTGGCGCCGCGCCACCAACACAACATTGAGCCCACGCTCGGCGAGCCCCTCGGCGAAGGCGGCACCGACACCATCGGATGCACCGGCCACCAGAGCCCACGGCCCGTACTTGGCTGCGAACGTCATGTCGGGTCACCAATGGCAGCCACCCGCACTTGGGTGAAGCGGCGGCGGGCGATCTGCCATCCCTGTTCGGTACGGACTAACTCGTCATCGTAGAAACCGGCCGCGTTCACGCCGGAATTGTTGTCGGCAAGCATGATCAGCGCATCGACATACGTGCGCGCCTGGGCCGAGTCGCCGTCGACGGTGATTACCTGATTGGTCAACCGGTGCATGGTGTGCCCGGCCAACGCGTGCGCCTGCTGCATGAACTCGGTCACCGCGTCGGCGCCCTTCCATGTGCCGACTTCGCCATAGTCCAGTTCGCAATCTTCGGTGAAGATGCTGCGGAACAACGTCCAGTCGCGCCGGTCGATGCCGGTCGCGTAGCGCAATAGGGCATCGGCTACATCTTCCCGGTCCTGGCGATCTCGTTCGATCACACGACGTCTCCGTTCGGGTGGACGACAATTCGCGGTGGGCCGTCGGAGGCTCGGGCCAACTCCACTGCGTCGGGCACCTCGTCGAGACTAATGATCGCCCCGACGCTCGGGAGCGGATCCAGTCGCCCGGAAGCCTGGTTCATCAACTTGCCCGGCTCCTGAGCGTCGGCCAATCGGCTGACTTGTTATATGGGCTAAATACTTGCTATGCTAACTAAGTAACTCTGATCTGAACTTTAGGAG
>NZ_JBAPPI010000721.1:0-6272 GCF_049280035.1 Mycobacterium sp.
GGACGAAGCGTTTGATGGTCCAGCCGATCTTGGCTTCGAACTGCGGCATGCAATACAACTCGCCGTGATCGTGGGTGTCCAGACAGATACGTGCGACCTTCTCCGGCGACAATCCGGTCCATCGCATGACCCTGTTTGCGAATTGGGTTGTTTGGTCAGGCATCCGGCCGGACTCGATGATGTTTGTTTTGACAAACGTGGGGCACAGCACGGTGACTTTGACGGCGCTGCCCGATAATTCGGCGGCCAGGGTCTCAGACAGCGATAGCGCGCCGGCCTTGCTGACGTTGTAGGCGGCCATGCTCGGGGCCGCTCCGAAGGCGGCGGCGGAGGCAACGTTGATGATGCCCCGCGGGCGGTCCGACGGTTCGGCCGACCGCAGGATCGGTGCGAACACGTGGCAGCCGTGGATGGGGCCCCACAGATTGATGCCCAGCACCCAGTGCCAGTCGTCGAGGGGGAGTTCACCGATCGGGGCACCGCCGGAGCCGACGCCGGCGTTGTTGATCACCAGGGTGGGCGCGTCGCCCAACCACGATTCTGACTGGGCGGCCAGTTCGCGGACGTCGTCGAATTGGGTGACATCGCAGGGGATTGCGATGGCATCCCCGCCGCTGTCGGTGATTGCGCTGACAGTTTTCGCGGCGGTGACTTCATTGATGTCGCTGCACACGACCCGGCCGCCGCGCCGGGCGAGTTCGGTGGCGAACGCCGCCCCGATCCCGCTGCCCGCGCCGGTCACCACCGCAAGCGCGTTGTGGCTCACATTGTTTGACCTGCGAAACGGCCTAAGCATCTAGCCTGCCCTTCCCGTCGTGACGTCTAAGCCGTCGGCTCGCAAGGATGCGTCGATGAAACGCGCGACGTGTGCCATCGCCTTGCCGGCTTCCGGTGACAGCCGCGGCAGCGCCTGGAACACGTGCACCTGATCCAGCCACACCTGGAGTTCGCAACTGCCGCCGCAGGCGCGGATATCGGCGGCGAGGTGTCGCGCATCGGCCACCAGCATCTCGGCGCCACCGGCCTGGATAAGTGTCGGGGGCAGCGACGGCCCGCCGGCGACGTCGAGTCGCAGGCGTTGATGCGCGGGATCGACGCTGCCGCAGTACAACGCGACCAGTCGGGCGGCGTCGACGGCGCGAATCGCAGGGTCGCGGCTTAGTGCTTCGCGAGCGGCGGCCAGGCCGAAGGTGAGATCAATCAGCGGCGAAAACAGTAGCAGCGCGGCTGGCCTGCTTGCGGCGACGTCGGGCCGCAACAGCAGGTCAACTGTAAGGTGTCCGCCGGCTGAATCACCAGCGATCACAATGTGTTCCGCCGAATGCTGGCGGGTTAGCCAGTCCCAGCCCGCGCGGACGTCGTCGGCGGCGGTGGGGAAGCGGTGCCGCGGCGCCAAGCGGTAGTCGACGGCGAATACCGGCAGCCCGGTCAGCCGTGACAGCCACGCCGTCAGTCGTCGATGCGTTCGCGGCGAGCACAGGGCATACCCGCTGCCGTGAACGAAGTAAATCGCGCCCGGCCTCGCCGGTACGCCCGGCGCACGCACCCACTCACCGACAACTCGATGGCCGTCGGGCTGGACGGCGTCAATCGGCTCGACGCTGGTTCCGGCCAGCGATGGTCCGAAGGCGTCCATGATGCCGGCCACGATCTGGCGTGACAGCCACAGGCCCCAGGCCTGCTCGGGCGGCAGCACCGCGCTGATCTGGCGCAATGTCAACGCGCTGACCAGCGCCACACCGCGTGAGCGTAGCGATCCGCGGGCCGGCACAGTGTCCGTCATGCGACTCAGTCAACGTCAAATGGTGACATTAGTCAATGGCAAGGTTTCAGAGTCAGCTCACTCACGCGGACCGCAGCTTTTCGGCATGCTCAGGTCACCACGATGACCATCA
Source organism: Mycobacterium sp. (assembly GCF_049280035.1). Classification (GTDB taxonomy): domain Bacteria; phylum Actinomycetota; class Actinomycetes; order Mycobacteriales; family Mycobacteriaceae; genus Mycobacterium. The sequence continues at coordinate 1,896 of NZ_JBAPPI010000721.1, forward strand.
AGCGATCGGGCGCCAACGTGCGCGTGTACGTGGCCGTACATCCGCATGAAATCCCGCGTGCCGAAACAACTCTCGGGCAGGCGAAGAACTCAGTCGATCAACGACTGTGTGCCGAGCACTATTGCGAGAGCGAGACACTCGGCGTCGTCCGTCTCGGGTTCGGCGGTGTAGATCATGATGCGCAGATCGACAGCGGCGACGATGAGAGTGTCGCAGTCCAACGTGATGTGCCCGACGTCGGGGTGGTCGATGACCTTGCGGCGCCCGAAGTCTTGGTGCGGCTCTAAAACGCCTGATTCCCAGAGCTTTACGAATTGCGGGCTCTGCGCAGCAAGGTCGCGAATTAGCTGCTTCAGCCGCTGATCGGCGGGGTAACGTGCGGCGGTCAGACGCAGGTCGGCGACCAACCCGGCGTGGAATTCGGCCTTCTGCTCTGGTGTGTGAACAGCGCGACTGCCAGGACCGACAAGGTTACGCCAGACGCTGTTGCGTTCGATTCCCCGCCAACTCGTTGTGGGACCCATCAACGCGTCGTACGGCGCATTGGCGACGACGAGAGTCCACGTGGCGTCAAAGACGGCGACGGGTGTGTGCGCGAGGCGGTCAAGCAGGCGTTGCACGCTCGGCGTGATCCGCGACGATACGACGTCAAGGCCGGGGGTGGCGTGCCCGGCCAGCCGAAAGAGCAGGTCGCGCTGGGCGTCGGAGACTCGCAACGCGCGCGCGAGCGCCTCGACGACCTGCACCGACGGTGAGGTGGCCCGTCCTTGCTCGAGCCTGGTCAGGTAGTCGACCGAGATCCCGGCCAGCCCGGCCAGCTCCTCTCGCCTTAGCCCCTCGGCGCGTCGGCGTCCGCCGACGGGGACGCCGACCGCGGTGGGCTTGACGCGGTCGCGCCAGCTACGCGCGGTGCGACCGAACTCCCACGAGTCCACCCCTCCACTAAACGCGACGCCGCCGGCCCGGGAAAGGGCTTGTCCTGGCCCTGCCAGTCCTACGAAAACCGGACGACTGCCTGACGACCGGAGTCCGGCGAAGAATCATCGCAGTACACCGACGAACGGAGAACCATGCACTCGATCGCGTCCGGCACCGTGCTGATCACCGGGCCGACCGGCGGCCTGGGAAAGGCCGCGACGCTGGCGATCGCTCAACGCCCTGACCCGCAGCGCCCCGACCTGCTGCTGGTCGGCCGGGCCGGTAAGGCGCTAACCGAGGTGGCCGACGCCGCCCGCGGGGCAGGAGCGACCGTACGGGAGATCGGCTGCGATCTGGCCCGGCTCGCCGATGTGCGCGACGCGGGGCAGCAGGTCAAGCATCTGCTGGAAGCCGGCGCCGTGCGCCCGCTGCACGGATTGGTGGCCAACGCCGGTGTCTCGGTGGTCGACACCCACAAAGCCTCCGCGGACGGATACGAGCTCACCTTCGCCGTGAACTACCTCGCGCACGCGCAGCTCATCGGCGACCTGCTCGACTCTTTCCTCGCGCCCGCCCGCATCGTGCTGTTGGGCTCAAACACCTATCACCAGAACATCTTCCGTCGCATCTTGCGAGTTGCACCGGCGGTTTGGCGCGATCCGATCGAGCTTGCTCAACCCACCGGTCAAGACGTGCCGGCGACAACCGAGCACAGCGGAATCGCTTATTCCAATTCCAAACTCGCGCTGCTTTACTACGCGCACGAGTTGCAACGTCGAGCACCGACCGGGATCAACGTGACGGTGTACGAGCCGGGATTCATGCCAGGCACCGGCCTGGGCAGAGAGCACGGACCCGCTCTTCAACGGATTGGCCGCCTCATCGAGCGAATTCCCGGCGTTTCGTCGCCCACCCGATCCGGGCCGGCGCTCGCATCGATCGTCCTTGACGACCGGTGGGCCCACCTGCGAGATGGCGCATTCGTCGTCAAAGAGCAAGAGCGCGAAGTGAAGCCGTTCGCCAACGACCCAGCTCGTGAGTCACGGCTGTGGGATGCCACAACCGAACTACTCAAGTTCGCTTCGTAAGCGACTGCCCGGCGGCGCTAGTGACAGTCCGCGGAGCGCTGAAGCAAGGCAGCCTGCAGGATCGAGCCCGCGGTAAAGAATGCCGGTTTGGTTTGATCGGCGGGGTCGATGGGCAGGTCAGCCGCGCGGCGTAGCACCATCAGCGCAAGCGCACTTTCGGTTGCGTAGGGGATTATCAGGAGGTTGGCGCGAGCCTCTCCGCCGTTGAACGTCATCACGTGTTGGCGCTTGTGTTCCCATCCGGGCCAGTTGAAGTCGGGCGGTCGTTGTAATGGTGGCCAATTGACGTTGATGGACGTGATGTCTCCAAGCAGTGGGATCAGCGTCGCAATGAGGCCGGGCAGTTCATTCGTGATGCGGTCCGCGCGTGGCCACCACGCCCCGTCGATGTCGCGGCCCAACTGGCGACATATGCACAGCCTCAGGAGATTATCTCGGCGCGGTTGCTGCAGTGGATAAGTCATCGGAAGTATCTCTGTCGGCGCTGAGCGCACGCGATGATCGGGATCAACACGATGGCTGGCCCTGTGCAATCCACGGGCGTTCCTTCACGGTCGGTATCGACCGCCCCGCAAGCGCGAGGCGACGGAGGAATCACATTGCCGGGGCTGTCACCCGCTTACAACGGGCGAGAACGGCTGACAACGAAACGGCTCGCACGTGACACTACGCCACCAGCCTGTTCTATGGCCGCATCTGCCGGGCGATCGCTTCTTGTCGACCTTGCCGACCGGGGTTGTCGGCAACGCGGTCATCTCGGTCAGCACATCCGGCCGGGCATGGCTCGCCACTCCACGTTGGTCGAGGTAGTCGTTCAATTCCATCAGCGTTACTGGCTTGCCCATGAAAACCACTGCTGCGCAGATCTTTTCGCCCAGGTAAGGATCCGGCAGCGCTACGGCCGCCGCCGACGAGATCGCCGGATGCGCATGCAGATGCTCTTCGAGGTCGGCCGCCGCTATGGTCTCGCCGCCGCGATGGATGGCGTCTTTGACCCGGCCGGTGACCTCCAGGTAGCCGTCGGTGTGCCGGCGGACCAGGTCACCACTGCGGTAAAAGCCGTCCAGGTCGAAGCAGCGAGCGTTGTCGCTTTCGGCGCGGAAGTATCCGTTGAAGGTGTACGGACCGCGCACCAGTAGTTCCCCCTCGGCGCCGTCCGGGAGCGGGCGGCCGGCGACGTCAACGATGCGCAGTTCGTCATCGGCAGATAGCGGCCGGGTGCTTTCCTCGACAATGGCGGGGTGATCGAAGACGGCTGGGTCGACGAGTTACTCAGCGCGGGAGGACGTTTCGACGAATTCTGGCGCCAGCAGCAGGATGCTGCCGAGTGGCGAATTCACGCCGCTTAGAGCTCGCAAGTTTGCCAGATACCGACCAGGCACTTGCCAGCGCGGCCCACGAGTGGCTTGATGTAAGACGGCCAGTGGTACGACACGCCCGCATCAGCGCTACTACAGACAACGCGTGACCAGCAGAATGACACCGATGTTGAAGTCCAACTCGAAGGGACAGCTATGACAGTGAAAATGCTCGCCACCGGTGCGGCAGCCGTCGCCGCAATTGGAGCCGCGGCCGCCGGCATGACGTCGTTTGCCTCCGGCAGCGCCACCGCCTTGCAGGTGCAGCCCGTCGCATTGGGCGTGCCGTTTGCGCAGGACCCGCCGCCGGCGCCAGGTCTGCCGACTGCCGGCGACTTGTCCAGCCTCTGCACCAACCTCACCAACCCTGGCGTGTCGTACCACAGCAAGACCGGTCTGGTCGCAGGCGGCATCAGTGAGGCCGATGGGCGCGACGCCGACCACAAACTGCGGGACGCGTTCAAGGCCGGGAATTTTCCGGAGTCGTTCGACGTGACGAACATCCAGCCCGCCGGTCCCAATGCGGCCAGCGCCGACGTGGCCATCTCGGGTCCGAAGTTCCCGACGCCTGTCACGCAGAATCTCACGTTCGTCAATCAAGGTGGCTGGGCGATCTCGCCCCAGTCCGCGCAGGCGCTGGTGCAGGCAGCGACGGGCTAGGCGGTAACTGCGCGCACGTCGATCCGGGCGATCCGCTCGGGATCGGCCAGCACGTCGATGGCGGCGATACGCCCACCGCGGACCACGAAGCCCATGACCGCGCTTGGCCGATCGGCGACGAAGATCACCGCGCCCGCGGCGCCGTTGACGGTGGCGGGCCGGACTTCGCGTTCCGGCGCCGCATAGCTTCGGGCCAGCCCGGCCACCGCGGAAGCTCCCGGGACCGAGCGCAGTCCGGCCGGGCCGGGGCCGAAGTCGCCGCGCAGCGAAACGTCGGGGTCTAGTACCGCGACGAGGCTGTCGAAGTCACCGGCACGCCCGGCCGCGAAGAAGGCGTCGACGACGGCGTGCTG
>NZ_JBAPPI010000722.1:0-3223 GCF_049280035.1 Mycobacterium sp.
GGCGGCCGGTGCGGTGTCCAGTGCGAGAGCCGCAGCCCACAGGCTGGCCCGGCCGGCCTCTACCGCCACGGCCATATCGGCGCAGTGATGTTTGACGGCCTGGAACGAGCCGATCGGCGCACCGAACTGTTCGCGCTGCCCGGCGTAGGACACCGTCATGTCGAGCAACCGGGCTGCCGCGCCCAGCGCGTCGAACGCCCGGTGCACCGCCAGCGCGTCGCGCAGCAGGGCGACCGTCCCCGAGGGCAACTCCGTCCATTCGTCGGTCGTCATGTCGAGGCGCAGCCGCGCCCACGACCGGGTGAGATCCAGGGTCGCCAAAGCGGTCCTCGCCGGGGGCGTCAGCACGATGAGGTACTCCCGGTCGTCGACGATGCCCGTTACCGCGACGGACTCCATGTCGGCGGCCATCGGCACCGGGCTGCTGGAGCCGTTCAGCCGCAGCGTTCCGCCGTCGGCATGAGCGTTCTCGGAGAATGCGTGGCCGACCAGCGCGCCCCCGGTGCGCGGTATGCCGACGTTGTCGAGCAGCCAGCCCGCAATGCTCAAATCGGCGACGGGCAGCGAGCTCGCCGCGTAGCCGTGTTCCTCGGCCACGACCGCGAGATCCACATGGGTGCCGCCCATTTCGGGAGTGAGCAGCTCCAAAAGACCCGATTCCGCCGCGTGCGCGACCGCCGCGGGATCGACGGTGACGGCAGCCGCGTCCAACGTCGCGCGGACTCTGGCGATGGGGTCGTTGCGGGTGAGCCAGGCCCGCTCCGCCGCGGCGAGTTGATCCTGTTCGTCGGTCAAGCCGAAGTCCATAGCAGTCCCTTCTACTAAGTTGACCTAGTAAACCATGTCCTCTACGTTCAGTTGACAGGCTTTCGCCGCGAGGGCCGATTCGGAAAGTGACGATGACGAGCATCCACGACGCACTGGGACGGCTGTGGGACGCCAACGACCACGACCGCATGCTGGAGTGCGACGGACGCTGGGCGTCCTGGGGTTCCGTTCGGTCACTCACCGAGCGGATCGACCGGGAACTGACCGCCGCCGGGTGTCAGACCGGTGGCCGAGTCGCTGTCGTGCTGTCCAATCGAATGGAGTCCGTCGCGGCGCTCATCGCAATCTTCCGGGGCGGACGCACGCTGGTGACCATCAGCGCGCTGCAGCCGCCAGACAGGCTGAGCGCCGACCTTGCGGCATCCGCCGTCTCCTTCGTCCTTGCGCCGTCCGCGTTCTGGTCCAACGAGGTGTTCAACCGCGCCGTCGCCGATCTCGGGGCGACCGGCTGGGGGCTCGACGAAGGCGAACTCGGCATGCGGGTACGTGGCACGAGGGAAGCGGTCAGCGGCGATCCAGCGGTGGCGATCGAGATGCTGACGTCGGGGACGACAGGCGCCCCGAAACGCATTCCGTTGACCCGCGCACAGTTGGAGGCCTCCCTGGCATCGGCGTTGCGGCACAACGACCGTTCCGACGCCAGGACCAAACCCCCGCTGTCAGGCACCGTGGGCCTGGTGACACTACCCATCGTGCACATCGGGGGGCTGTGGTCGTTGTTGCAGTCGCTGGTTGCGGCCCGTCCGATCGCGATGCTGGACCGCTTCACCGTGCCGGGATGGCACGCAGCGATCACCGAGCATCGGCCTGCCGTCGCCGGGCTGCCCCCGGCGGCCATGCGATCGGTGCTGGACTCCGACATCCCACGGGAGGATCTGGCGAGCATCCGCGCCATCAACGCGGGCACCAGCCATGTCGACCCAGAGTTGGTCGATGCGTTCTTCGAGCGGTACGGCATTCCGATCCTCGTCGTCTACGGCGCGACCGAGTTCTCCGGCGCGGTGGCCGGATGGACGGTCAAGGACTTCCACGCGCGATGGACCGACAAGAAGGGCAGTGTCGGACGGGCTTTTCCCGGGGTGCGGCTGCAGGTCGTCGACGACGACGGCGCTGCGCTCGGCCCAGGGGTCACTGGCAGGCTGCAGGTCGCCACACCCCAGGCCGGCAGTTCGGGTGAATCCTGGGTCACGACAAGCGACTTGGCGCATCTCGACGCCGAAGGCTTCCTGTACATCGACGGCCGTGCCGACGACGTGATCATCCGCGGCGGCTTCAAGGTGGCACCGGAGACCGTGGTCCGGGCATTGCGGGCGCACGCGGCTGTCGCCGACGCCGCCGTAGCACCGATACCGGACCGGCGATTGGGTCATGTCCCCGTCGCGGCTGTCGAGTTGCGCAACGGGGCCGCAGCCGATGCCGAAGCTCTGCGCGAGCACTGCCGGGCGATGCTGACGCCCTACGAGGTGCCGGCCCGCATCTTCGTCGTCGACGAGTTGCCTCGCGGAGCGGCGCTTAAGGTCGACCGGCGCCGTCTGATCGCAATGCTCGAGGACCTTGGTGCCCCGACCGTTCAACCGGCCGGAGCGGGCTGAAACCCTGGCAATGCCAATCCAATCGGAAGGAGACTTTATGAGCACGGTTACGAGTTCGGGTCGCGTAGAAGGAAAGGTCGTTCTGGTTACCGGAGGCGCCCGCGGTCAGGGCCGCAGCCACGCAGTCAAGCTGGCCGAGGAGGGTGCTGACGTCATCCTCTTCGACATCTGTCACGACATCGAGACCAACGAGTACCCGCTGGCGACGTCGCGTGATCTCGAAGAAGCCGGTCTGGAGGTGGAGAAAACCGGCCGCAAGGCGTACACCGCCGAGGTCGACGTGCGAGACCGAGCGGCAGTGAGCCGCGAACTCGCCAACGCGGTAGCCGAATTCGGCAAACTCGACGTCGTAGTCGCCAATGCGGGCATCTGTCCGCTGGGCACTCATCTGCCGGTTCAGGCCTTCGCCGACGCCTTCGACGTCGACTTCGTCGGCGTCGTCAACACCGTCCACGCCGCGCTGCCGTATCTGAAGTCGGGTGCGTCGATCATCACCACTGGGTCGGTCGGCGGGCTGATCGCCGGATTGCTACCCCCGGGTGCGGGCGGGCCGCAGGGCCCCGGCGGAGCGGGTTACAACTACGCCAAACAGTTGGTGGACTCCTATACGCTCCGGATCGCGGCGCAGCTGGCCCCACAGTCCATCCGTGCCAACGTCATTCATCCGACGAACGTGAACACCCCGATGCTCAACAGCACGCCGATGTACCGGCAGTTCCGACCGGACCTCGAGGCGCCGAGCCGGGACGACGCCCTGTTGGCGTTCCCCGTCATGCAGGCAATGCCCACCCCCTACGTCGAAG